>CAIYZX010000663.1 GCA_903930745.1 uncultured Chloroflexota bacterium
CGCCGTCACGACGATCGCGGACTTCGCGATGGCGGCGTTCGCGGGTGCTCTCGCGGACCGGGGTGACCGCAAGCGGATGATGCTGCTCGCGGACCTCGGGCGGGCCGTGCTCACCGCGCTGGTGCCGATCAGCGTGCTCCTGGGCGGCCCCACCATGGTGGTGATCTTGGCGGTCGCCGGGCCGCTGGCGATCCTCCGAGCGTTCTTCCGGGCGGGCTACATCTCCTCGATGCCCGCGCTGGTGGGCCGCTCGCAGCTGGCGCGCGGCAACGGGCTGATCGAGACCGGCACGTCCGTGGCGTTCATCGCCGGGCCGGCGCTCGCGGGCCTCCTCGTCACCCTCATCGGTCCCGGGCCCACGCTGGCCCTGGACGCCGCGTCGTTCGCGATCTCCGCCACTGGCATCGCGCTGATCCGCCGCGATCTCCGCGCACCCGCGGGCCGCGCGCCGTCCCGCGTGGTGGACGACATCCGCGAGGGCTTCGCCCACGTGGCCGGCCATGCCGTGCTGCGGCCCGTGATCCTGTTCATCGCCGGCGCGTCCGCGCTGCTCGCCCCGCTGGGGCCCGCGCTCACCTTCCGGGTCGTCCGGGACCTGGGCGAGGGGCCGGCCGCGGTGGGCCTCGCGATCACCGCCCTGGGCGTGGGCACCATCGTGGGATCGCTGATCGCCACCCGCATCGGGCCCGGTGCCAAGGCCGGTCGCGTGCTGCTGGTGACCATCGCGGTCAGCGGCGCCACCACCATCGGCATCGGGCTCGTCCCGTCCATGGTCGCGGTCATCGCGCTCAACGCCGTGGGCGGCGCCGCGGAGGTGGTGATGATGGTGCTCTACGTCAGCATCCGGGCGGCGAACTCGCCGGACGCGCTGACCGGCCGAATCGGGGCGACGGGCCGGGTGCTCGCGCTCATGTTCCAGCCGATCACCGTGTTCATCGGCGGCCTGCTGCTCGACGCCGTGGGCGGCGGCGCCACGCTCGTGGTCTTCGGCGTCGCCGCGTGCCTTCTCTCGCTCGCGTTCGTGCCCGTGGCGGCGCTCCAGGCCGCCTCGACGGCGCCGCGCACCGCCGAGTAGCCGGGCCCCGGAACCCCCGCGACTCGGCAAGCGGCTTAGGCCCGATCACGCCAGGATCACGCCAGGATCACGCCTCCCAGGGCGGCACCCAGTCGCCGGCCACGCGCAGGTCCGTCCCGCTCGCGTCCTCGATCTGCTTCACCACCAGCAGCTCCGCGGAGGACCCGCCGAACTCCGAACGCGCCGCCTCGAACTTCGCGCGCGCCAGCCGGGTCATGTCCATCGTGGTCCCCGTGGCCTCGCCGATCTCGTCCAGCAGCCGCAGGTCCTTGCAGCACAGGTCCAGCGTGAACGACGGGTCGTAGTGGCCGGCGAAGATGGACGGCACGTCGTGGCGGACCACCCACGTGTCGCCCACGGAGTGCTTCAACGCATCCCAGACCACCAGCGGATCCACGCCCGCCTTCTTGCCCAGGACCAGCGCCTCGCCCGTGGCGATCGCGTTCACGAACCAGATCTGGTTGGTGATGAGCTTCGTCACGTTGCCGGTCCCAAGCGCACCGCAGGCGATGGGCGTGCCCATGATCTCGAAGTAGGGCCGGACCCGTTCAACCAGCTCGGCGTCCCCGCCCACGAAGAAGGTGAGCCTGCCCAGCCGTGCGCCATCGACCGCCCCGGTCACCGGCGCCTCCAGCACGGACACGCCACGCGCCGCGGCCTGCTCGGCGATCTGGCGGACGAGGTGCAGGTCATCGGTGGTCAGGTCCACCCAGACGGAGCCTTCCGGCATGAGGTCGATGAGCGGCGGGACCGTGGCCGCCACGTGCCGGGGCTCCGGGAGTGATGTGAACAGGATGTCCGAGGCCGCCGCCACCGCCGCGCCGGAGGCGCCCGCCTTCGCGCCGGCGGCCACTGCCACCTCGATCTTCGCCGCGTCCAGGTCGTAGACCGTGATGTCCACGCCCGCCTTCGCCAGGTTGCGCGCCATGGGTCCGCCCATGGACCCAAGCCCGATGTAGCCGATGCGCATGTCGCCCTCCTTCGGTGGC
>CAIYZX010000664.1 GCA_903930745.1 uncultured Chloroflexota bacterium
CGCCGTCACGACGATCGCGGACTTCGCGATGGCGGCGTTCGCGGGTGCTCTCGCGGACCGGGGTGACCGCAAGCGGATGATGCTGCTCGCGGACCTCGGGCGGGCCGTGCTCACCGCGCTGGTGCCGATCAGCGTGCTCCTCGGCGGCCCCACCATGGTGGTGATCCTGTTGGTCGCCGGGCCGCTGGCGATCCTCCGGGCGTTCTTCCGGGCGGGCTACATCTCCTCGATGCCCGCGCTGGTGGGCCGCTCGCAGCTGGCGCGCGGCAACGGGCTCATCGAGACCGGCGTGTCCGTGGCGTTCATCGCCGGGCCGGCGCTCGCGGGCCTCCTCGTCACGCTCATCGGCCCCGGGCCCACGCTGGCCCTGGACGCCGCGTCCTTCGCGATCTCCGCCGTTGGCATCGCGCTGATCCGCCGCGATCTCCGCGCACCCGCGGGCCGCGCACCGTCGCGCGTGGTGGACGACATCCGGGAGGGCTTCGCCTACGTGGACGGCCATTCCGTGCTGCGGCCCGTGATCCTGTTCATCGCCGGCGCGTCAGCGCTGCTCGCCCCGCTGGGACCCGCCCTCACGTTTCGGGTGGTCCGGGACCTGGGCGAGGGGCCGGCCGCGGTGGGCCTCGCGATCACCGCCCTGGGCGTGGGCACCATCGCCGGATCGCTGATCGCCGCCCGCATCGGGCCCGGTGCGAGGGCCGGTCGCGTGCTGCTGGTGACCATCGTGGTCAGCGGCGCCACCACCATCGGCATCGGGCTCGTCCCGTCCATGGTCGCGGTCATCGCGCTCAACGCGGTGGGCGGCGCCGCGGAGGTGGTGATGATGGTGCTCTACGTCAGCATCCGGGCGGCGAACTCGCCGGACGCGCTGACCGGCCGCATCGGTGCCACGGGCCGGGTGCTGGCGCTCATGTTCCAGCCGATCACCGTGTTCATCGGCGGCCTGCTGCTCGATGCCGTGGGCGGCGGCGCCACGCTCGTGGTCTTCGGCGTCGCCGCGTGCCTTCTCTCGCTCGCGTTCGTGCCCGTGGCGGCGCTCCAGGCAGCCTCGACGGCGCCGCGCACCGCCGAGTAGCCGAGCCCCGGGGAGCCCCCGCGACTCGGCCAACGGCTCGGGCCCGATCAGGCCGGGATCACGCCTCCCAGGGCGGCACCCAGTCGCCGGCCACGCGCAGGTCCGTCCCGCTCGCGTCCTCGATCTGCTTCACCACCAGCAGCTCCGCGGATGATCCGCCGAACTCCGCCCGGGCCGCCTCGAACTTCGCGCGCGCCAGCCGGGTCATGTCCATCGTGGTGCCCGTGGCCTCGCCGATCTCGTCCAGCAGCCGCAGGTCCTTGCAGCACAGGTCCAGCGTGAACGACGGGTCATAGTGGCCCGCGAAGATGGACGGCACGTCGTGGCGGACCACCCACGTGTCACCCACCGAGTGCTTCAGTGCATCCCAGACCACCAGCGGATCCACGCCCGCCTTCTTGCCCAGGACCAGCGCCTCGCCCGTGGCGATCGCGTTCACGAACCAGATCTGGTTGGTGATGAGCTTCGTCACGTTGCC
>CAIYZX010000665.1 GCA_903930745.1 uncultured Chloroflexota bacterium
GACCCTCGTCCTCACCTTCGTCATCTTCTTCGTCATCCAGAACTTCGTCGCGCAGCCGTTCGAGGTCCACCAGTGGTCCATGCAGCACACCTTCGAGCCGAAGGACTACGTGCTGGTGGACAAGCTGACGATCCGCTTCACTCCGTACGAGCGCGGTGACGTGGTGGTCTTCACCCCGCCCGATGGCTGGGGCCCGGACAAGACGCCGTTCATCAAGCGCGTCATCGGCGTGCCCGGTGACGAGGTGGAGATCCGCGATGGCGCTGCCTGGGTCAACGGCACCAAGCTGGACGAGCCCTACCTGTTCGCGGCCGACGACGGCGTGATCGAGCCCACGGAGGCCCTCTCGGACAAGACCGCCTGGAAGGTCCAGCCGGGCGAGCTCTTCGTGATGGGCGATCACCGGATGCAGTCACAGGACTCGCGCGCCTTCGGGCCCATCCCGCAGGACTCCGTCATCGGCCGTGGCTTCGTGCGGTACTGGCCCATCGCCAAGTTCTCGCTGGTGCAGCGGCCCACGTACCCGGCGCCCTGACGCCGCCAACGCCGATGACCACCATCCGCGTCCTCTCGGAGCACACGCCCAAGAAGGTCTACGCGTCCGCGCTGGACTGGCCGGGGATCGCGCGGTCCGGGCGGGACGAGTCGGCGGCGCTCGAGGCCCTGGCGGCCGCAATCCCCAGGTACCGGCCCATCGCCGCGGCCGCCGGCCATCCGCTCCCCGATGACGCTGAGCTGGTGGTGACGGAGCGCATCGAGGGCGACGCCTCCACGGCCTTCGGCGTCCCGGTGAAGATCGCGGACGCGGACCGGGAGCCGGTGGATGCCGCGGCGGGCGCCCGCATGGCGGACCTCCTGGCCGCCTGCTGGGATGCGCTGGACGCCATCGCGAAGACGGCCCCCGAGGAGCTCCGAAAGGGGCCCCGCGGCGGTGGCCGGGACCGCGACAAGGTGGTGCGCCACGTGACCGATGCCGAAGGCTCCTACGCCGCCAGCGTGGGCCGCAAGCACAAGCCGGAGACCCCCGAGGCGATCGCCGCCATGCGCGCGGACCTGCTGGACGTCCTGCGCCAGCCGTCGGATGGCAGCCCCATCGCCGGCCGCAGGTGGCCGCCCCGGTACGCCGCCCGGCGCATCGCGTGGCACGTGATGGACCACGCGTGGGAGATCGAGGACCGCTCGGACCCGGCCTGACGGCCGCGCTGCTGCCGTCCACCTGTCCTGTTCCACCGGGACCGCGGGACCGTTCCCAACCGTCCGTTCGGCCAGCCACCGGGCATATGTGCCTGAGACATACTCCTCCCGTTGGGGACCCAATCGCACCCCCCAGGGAGGAATCGCACGCACCGTGGATCCGCTCATGCTGTCGCGGTGGCAGTTCGGCATCACCACCGTCTACCACTTCTTCTTCGTCCCGCTGACCATCGGCCTGTCGTTCACCGTGGCAGCGCTGCAGCTGACCCACTACCGGACCGGCAACGCGGCCTACCTGCGCCTGACCCGCTTCGTGGGGGAGATCTTCCTGATCAACTTCGCGCTCGGCCTCGTTACCGGCATCGTCCAGGAGTTCCAGTTCGGCATGAACTGGAGCAGCTACAGCCGGTTCGTGGGCGACATCTTCGGCGCCCCGCTGGCGGTTGAGGGCCTCCTGGCCTTCTTCCTGGAGTCCACGTTCCTTGGTCTCTGGATCTTCGGCTGGGACCGGCTGTCGCCGCGCGTGCACCTGGCCACCATCTGGATCGCGGCCATCGGCACGGCGCTCTCCGCGTACATCATCCTGGCCGCCAACAGCTGGATGCAGCACCCGGTTGGCTACGTGCTCAACAAGACCACGGGGCGGGCGGAGTTGACGGACTTCCTGGCCGTCCTGACCAACAGCACGGCGCTCATCACGTTCCCGCACACCATCGCCGCCGCATTCATGACCACCGGGTCGCTGCTGGGCGGCATCGCGATGTACCGCCTCGTGAAGGACCGGGCCAAGCCCGCGGACGCGGCGCCCTTCCGGACGCTCGCCAAGGCCGGTGCCGTCACGGTGCTCGTCTCCGGTCTGCTTGTCGGCCTCACGGGCGACATCCAGGGCAAGGTCATGACCGAGCAGCAGCCGATGAAGATGGCCGCAGCTGAAGCCCTCTGGGAGACCCAGCAGCCGGCCTCGTTCTCCATCTTCACCATCGGCACCCTGGACGGGAACCAGGACATCTTCAGCATCCGGATCCC
>CAIYZX010000666.1 GCA_903930745.1 uncultured Chloroflexota bacterium
GGCGAGAAGCTGGGCCCGCTGGCCGGCGTCCCGTTCAGCGTGAAGGAGAACATCGACGTTGCAGGCTCCGCCACCACCTGGGGCTCCGCCGCCCTCGCCGGGCAGATCGCCTCGATGGACGCGCCGATGGTGGCCCGCCTGCGCGAGGCCGGCGCCATCCCGGTTGCCCGCACCAACCTGCCGGACTTCGCGTTCCGCTGGGACACGGTGAGCAGCCGTGCCGGCCGCACCCGCAACCCGTGGGATCTCACCCGAACCCCCGGCGGCTCGTCCGGCGGCGAGGCCGCAACGTCCGCCACGGGCATGACGCCCTTCGGCCTGGGCAACGACCTCGGCGGCTCCCTCCGCATCCCGGCCCAGATGTGCGGCGTCTCCTCGCTGCGGCCATCGCGCGGACGGGTGGCGGATGCGGCCGTCACGCAGCCGGGCGCCACCACGCCGCTGGCGTTCCAGGTCACCAACACGCAGGGCCCGGTCGCCCGCAAGGTGGCGGATCTCCGGCTGGTGCTGGACGTCATCAGCGCACCGGACCCGGACGGCCGCGACCCGCAGTGGGTGCCGGCGCCGCTGGAGACCGGCAGGACGAATCGTCCCGTGCGCGTCGCGGTGGTCCGCGACCCGCTCGGTGGCGGCATCGATCCGCAGGTGCGTGCCGGCATCGACCGCGCAGCGGGCTTCCTTGCCGACGCCGGCTACGAGGTGGTGGACGCCGAGCCGCCGATGCTTGCCGAGGCCACCAAGGCCTGGGTCGAAGCGGTCTGGGCGGATCTCGGGCTCCTGCTGCCGTCGATGGCACCCATCACCGGCGAGGAGCAGGCCCGCTTCGTGGGCGCCTGCCTGGAGAACGGTGTCTTCGCGCCCGTCGACCAGCCCGCTGCGCTCCATGCCTGGATCGCGGTCCACCAGTTGGGCGCCGCCTGGGCGAAGTTCTTCACGGACTTCCCGATCATCCTGGCGCCCGTCTCCTGCGAGCGTCCGTGGGTCCACCTCGACGACATCTCGCGCATCTCGGAGCTTGTCTTCGCCTGCAGGATGCTGTGGCCGGTGAACATCCTTGGCCTGCCGGCCTGCACCGTGCCGGTGGGCGTGGACGAGGGCCTGCCGCAGGCGGTCCAGCTCATCGGGGGCCGCTTCACGGAGCACCTGCTCCTCGACGCCGGCCAGGTCATCGAGGATCGCGTGCCTGCCCTCACCCCCATCTCGCCCCGGGTGCCCGTCATGGCGTGACGGGTGGGCCGCCCGCACAGCGGCCCGCATCCCCCTCGCAATCTCCGGCGCCGCGCCAGGCAGGGTCCAGACCCATGGCGCGGCGCCTCCGCGTCAGCGACCGGGACGGGCGTGATCCTACGCGGGGGCGCCGGCCCCCGGATCAGGCGAAGAGCCTCTGGACCTCGCGCAGGGCGGCGGCCAGGGCGTCGATGTCCGCCTTGGTGGTGTACACGCCGAACGAGGCGCGCGCGGTGGCGGCCAGGTCCAGGCGCTCGTGGAGCGGCATGGTGCAGTGGTGGCCGGCGCGGATCGCCACGCCGAAGCGGTCCAGCACCTGGGCCACGTCATGCGGGTGCACGCCCGGGACGTTGAACGGGACCACGCCGCCACGGATGTCCGCGGGCGGGCCGTACAGCTCGATGCCGGGGATCTCGCGCGCCAGCGTCTCCAGCGCGTACGCCACCAGCTCGCGCTCGTGCTCGCGGACGCGGTCCATGCCCAGGTTGCGCAGGTAGTCCGCCGCCACACCAAGGCCGATCTGGGCGCTGATGTCCGGCGTCCCCGCCTCGAACTTCCAGGGAATGTCGTTCCACTCGGAGCGGCGGAGGTGGACCTCGCGGATCATGTCGCCGCCGCCCATGAACGGCGGCATCGCCTCGAGCAGCTCGCGGCGGCCCCACAGCACACCGGAGCCCGTGGGGCCCAGCGCCTTGTGGCCGGAGAAGACGTAGAAGTCGCAGCCGATGTCGGCCACGTCCACCGGCACGTGCGGCACGGCCTGGGCACCGTCGATGAGGACGAGCGCGCCGGCCTCGTGGGCCATGCGGGTCATCTCCTTGACCGGGTTGATGGTGCCCAGCGTGTTGGAGACATGCGTGAAGGCGACGAGCTTGGGCCGCAGGCGGAGGAGAACCTCGAAGACGTCCAGGCGGAGCACGCCGTCGTCATCGATGGGGATGAACTCCAGGTCCCCGTCCTGCTCCTGGGTCAGGATCTGCCAGGGCACCAGGTTTGCGTGGTGCTCCATCTCCGTGAGGATGATGGCGTCACCGCGGTGGATGTTCTTGCGGCCCCACGTGTACGCGACGAGGTTGATGGACTCCGTGGCGTTGCGGGTCCAGATGACGGTGCGCGGGTCCGGGGCGCCGATGAGGGCGGCAACCTTGGCGCGGGCCCCCTCGTACGCCGCGGTGGCGCGCTCGCTCAGCTGGTAGATGCCGCGGTGGACGTTGGCGTTGTCCTGGCGGTAGTAGGCGTCCATCGCCTCGATGACCGCCTGCGGCTTCTGCGACGTGGCCGCCGAGTCCAGGTAGACCAGCGGGTGGCCGAAGACCTGCTGGTCCAGGATCGGGAAGTCGGCGCGCAGCGCCGCCGGATCCAGGGGCGTGGCGTCCGTCCGAAGCTCGGCGGTCATCGCGGGGTTCCTTCCGTGCGGTCCGGCTGTCGGCTGGCGGCGGTCGGGCTGATTGCTCGTGGTTGCCTGGGGTTCGGGGCGGCGGCTAGCGCGCGGCCGGCTCGGGCTCCTGGGGGACGGACAGGTCCTCGGTGGCATCGGTCTCGAGACCGGCCTCGCGCAGGATGGGCCCGTAGCCCTCCTCCTCGAGGCGCAGGGCGAGGTCCTTGCCGCCGGACGTGATGATCTGGCCGCGCGCCAGGACGTGGACCACGTCCGGCTTGATGTAGTTCAGCAGGCGCTGGTAGTGGGTGATGACCAGCACGCCCATGTTCTCGTTCAGCTGGGCGTTCACGCCTTCGGCCACGATGCGCAGCGCATCGATGTCCAGGCCCGAGTCCGTCTCGTCCAGGATGGCGAACTCCGGCTCCAGCATGGCCATCTGGAGCATCTCGAGGCGCTTCTTCTCACCGCCGCTGAAGCCGTCGTTGACGTAGCGGGTGGCGAAGGCGTCCTCCATCTTGAGGAGCGCCATCTTGGCGCGCATCCGCTTGCGGAACTCCAGCATGGTGAGGCCGCCGCGGGTGGGATCGGTGGGATCCACGTCCGGGTTCTTGTCCACGCCCTGGAGCTTGGCGTTCACCGCGCTGCGGACGAAGCTGGCCACGCTGAGGCCGGGGATGGCCGTGGGGTACTGGAAGGCGAGGAAGAGGCCCAGGCGGGCACGCTTGTCCGCCGAGAGATCCAGCAGGTTGTAGCCCTTCCAGAGGACCTCGCCGCCCAGGATCTCGTAGGCGGGATGGCCCATCAGGGCGTAGGAGAGGGTGGTCTTGCCGGAGCCGTTGGGGCCCATGATCGCGTGGGTCTCGCCCTTGCGGATCGTGAGGTTGATCCCCTTGAGGATCTCGCGGTCGGGGTTGGCGGCCGGGGCGACACGCAGGTCGCGGATCACGAGCTCCCGGTCGTTGGCGTCGGTCACGAGTCTGGCTCCTGCTCCTGGTGAGCGGCTGTCTTGCTGGTTGATGCGCCTGCGGGGCGGGCGATCCGTCGCGTGGTGTTCGCGGCAGACCGTCCGGCCGGTCTGGCTCAGGCGGTTGCGGACTCCCCCGCCGCGGCCGCGGCCCGGGACGAGGCCGTGTTCCGCGGTTCGAGGGTGATGTGGTGGACCGGGACGAGGTCCGCGAGGGTCATCGAGTCAAGCGCGCCGGCGATTGCGTCCCGGACCCTGACCCAGAGCATGTTCACGGTGCACCGGGCGGACCGGGCGCAGGCGGCGTGCTCCGGTGAGTCGGAGGCGCAGATCATTGGCGCGATGGGGCCCTCCAGGGCGCGGAGGACCTCCCCCATCCGGATCAGGTTGGGCGCCATCGTCAGCTCGTAGCCGCCGCGGGCACCTCTTGTGGACGTGACCAGGCCGGCGTCCCGGAGGCTGGTGACCAGCTGCTCCAGGTAGGCGCGCGGCAGATCCTCGTCCGCTGCGATCTCGGAAAGGCTGGCGGGCCCCAGCCCGTACCGCCGCCCGAGCTGCACCATCAGGCGCACGCCGTACTCACCCTTCGTGGAGAAGGCGAGCGCGCCGGTGCCGTGATAGTTGGCTCGCTGCTGCGTCAGGGCCGGGGTCCTCCGGGGCCGTCGGAGGTTCCCAGGGGGGACGCCCGCGGCGGGGGGACCCGCCGCGCCTGGGAAATCCGACAAGTTTCGTCGGATATGAGTCTAGCCCCGTCCGCGCGAGGGCGTCAACGACGCGGCCCCTGCGGTCTCCGGGGCCCGTGCCGGGGTGTCGCGTACAAGTCGACGAATCCGGGAGATTCCGTGTGCTTCCGGGTCTTCGGGGCCGGGTCCATCGCCGGTGCCGATGGCGGGCGCCCCCACCATGCCCTCGACCAATCGCGAACCCGGGTTCTGTCGCGTACCAGTCAACACGGCTCGCCTGACCACCCCGCCGGGGTTGCCCATCCCCGATTTCGTCGAGTTGTACGCGACACCCGTGGCAACGCGGCGGGGCCCCGGGGCACAGGTGTCGACTGGCAGGCGACACCCGCGGCAGCGCCGTGCGCGGGGAGGGAGACGCGGTGGGGCTAGGCGGGGTCCAGGGGGCGGCGGATCCGGGCGCGTTCGGGGAGTACGGAGTCCACCTCGCGGGCGCGGACCTCACGGTAGCCAAGGAACGTCCCGATGGCACCCAGTTCCCGCTCAACCGCCTCGCGGAGGCGCATCCTCGCGGGCCCGCCGCCGCGGTCGAAGAGGTCCAGGTCCGCCTCGAACCGCGCCCCCAGCGAGCGTGAGATCCACGCCCCCACGGCGCGGCCGCCCACCAGCACCATGCCCAGGCCGTTTCCGTCGCCATCGAAGATCCGGTCGTGGACGTCCCGGTCAAGGAAGCGCCCGCGGCCCGAGAGCTCGTAGCCCATCGTCCACGCGTCCCACTTCGGCAGCAGCACCGGCGCATCCACGTCCGCTGTCAGCGAGCCTGCCCCCTCCAGCGCCGGCAGGTCGGCGGCCGGGAGCAGGAGCCCGTCGCCAAGGTCCACCACCTGGTGCCCGCCGAGCGCCCGCCGCGCCTCCCCGATCGGCCAGCCCGCCCACCACGCAAGGTCCTCCACCCGCGCCGGCCCGAAGGAGCGCAGGTACGCCCCGGCGAGCC
>CAIYZX010000667.1 GCA_903930745.1 uncultured Chloroflexota bacterium
CGCGACGGCCTCAAGCCGGTCCACCGCCGGATCCTCTACACGATGGGCGAGATGGGGCTCAGCTCCACCTCCTCCTACCGCAAGTGCGCGGCCATCGTGGGCGAGGTGATGGGCAAGTACCACCCGCACGGTGACGGCGCGCTGTACGACGCGCTCGTCCGCCTGGCGCAGGACTTCTCCATGCGCTACCCGCTGGTGGACGGCCAGGGCAACTTCGGCTCCGTGGACGGCGACTCCGCCGCGGCGATGCGCTACACGGAGGCCCGCCTCACGGCGATCTCCGCGGAGATGCTCGCCGACATCGACAAGGAGACCGTCGACTTCGTCGACAACTACGACGGCACCCAGAAGGAGCCGTCCGTCCTCCCGGCGAAGCTCCCGAACCTGCTGATCAACGGCTCCGCCGGCATCGCCGTCGGCATGGCCACCAACATCCCGCCGCACCACCTGGGCGAGGTGGTGGACGCGACGATCGCCTACATCGACGACCCGTCCATCACCAACGACGACATGTGCGGCCTCGTCAAGGGCCCGGACTTCCCCACCGGCGCGAGCATCTTCCGCTTCGAGACCCGCCGCAACCCGCTCACCGGCGAGCAGGAGACGGTGGACGCGATCCGCGAGATGTACGCCCACGGCCGCGGCCGCGTGGTGGTGCGCGCGCAGGTGGCGTTCGAGGAGAGCCGGCACGACCGCACGGCGATCATCGTCACCGAGCTCCCCTACCAGGTGAACAAGGCGGCGCTGCTCGAGAAGATCGCGGACCTCGTCAAGGACAAGAAGCTCGACGGGATCAGCGACCTCCGCGACGAGTCAGACCGTGACGGGATGCGGATCTTCATCGAGGTCAAGAAGGACGCCAACCCGCACAAGGTGCTGAACAACCTGTTCAAGCACACGTCCCTCCAGACCACGTTCAACATGAACATGCTCGCGCTCGTGGACGGCCAGCCGCAGACGCTGCCGCTCAAGAGCGTGATCAGCCACTACGTGGACCACCGGCGCGAGATCGTCCGCCGGCGCACCGAGTTCGACCTCGAGAAGGCACGGGCCCGGGCCCACATCCTCGAAGGTCTCAAGATCGCGCTGGACAACCTCGACGAGGTCATCCGCACGATCCGCGAGTCCGCGGACGTGGAGACGGCGCGCCACAACCTCATGAGCCGCTTCGGGCTCTCGGAGCTGCAGGCCCAGGCGATCCTGGACATGCGCCTCGCCCGCCTCGCCGCCCTCGAGCGCAAGAAGATCGAGGAGGAGTACCTCGCGGTCATCCAGCTCATCGCGGAGCTTGAGGACATCCTTGCGAACCCGGCGCGCGTCCTCGCGATCATCAAGGACGAGCTCTCCGAGCTGAAGCGCAAGTACGCCGGCGAGCGCCGCACCAAGGTGGTGGACGACTCCAACCGCGAGATGACCGACGAGGACCTGATCGCCGACGAGGACGTCGTCGTCACGATCAGCCGCCGCGGCTACATCAAGCGCCAGCCCGTGGTCACCTACCGGCGCCAGCAGCGCGGCGGCAAGGGGATCATCGGCCACGTGACCCGCGAGGAGGACGCCGTCGAGCACCTGCTCGTGGCGAACACCCACGACTGGGCGCTCTTCTTCACGAACCGCGGCCGCGTGTTCAGCGCCAAGGTCCACTCGATCCCGGATGCGAGCCGCCAGGCCAAGGGCATGGCGATCATCAACCTGCCGGGCGTCCAGGTGGAGTCCGGCGAGGTCCCGGTGGCCACGATCTGCCTCCCGAACTTCGAGCCCGGGCACTATCTCGTCCTCGCCACGCGCGGCGGCATCATCAAGAAGACGCCGCTGGAGCAGTTCGAGCGCGTCCGCTCCACCGGGATCATCGCGATCACCGTGGACCCGAAGGACGAGCTGGCCTGGGTGGACGTCTCCGATGGCACCCAGGACGTGATCATCGCGTCCGCCATGGGCAAGATCGCCCGGTTCCACGAGTCCGACGTGCGCCCGATGGGCCGCCCGGCAGGCGGTGTCATCGGCATCCGCCTCGCGGACAAGAAGGACCAGGTGGTCTCCATGAGCGTGGTCCAGCCGGACGCGGACCTGCTCGTCCTCACCGAGACCGGCTACGGGAAGCGGACCCCGCTCACGGAGTTCCGGACCATGCGCCGCGGCCCGCAGGGCGTCCGGCTGATCGCCCTGGAGGGCCGCAAGACGGGCCTCGTGGCGGCGGTCCAGCAGGTCACCGAGGAGGACGAGGAGCTCGTGCTCATCTCCGCGGGCGGCCAGGTCATCCGCACCGACGTGAAGAGCGTCAACCGGTACGGGTCCCAGGCGCGCGGCGTCATCGTCATGCGCCTGGCCGAGGGCGACACCGTCGCCGCCATCGCCGCCTTCCGGTTGGGGCTGGCAGCACGGGGTGTCATCGGCGACAATGACGATCCCCCCACGGCCGGCGGACCGGCGGGTACCAGCGGGGGCAAGTCGTGATGACAGCCTTCGGCGAAGGGGAGGCCGGCATGTACGCGGACCAGTTCGAGATCTACCACGGCAACGCCAACCC
>CAIYZX010000668.1 GCA_903930745.1 uncultured Chloroflexota bacterium
GAGCTGGCCCGCTCCTTCGAGCGGCGCGGCATCCGCGTCATCACCTCCGCCCGCTTCGACGCCGCCTCGCTGGTGGTGGACGACGCCGGGATCCGCCTCACGGTGGGCCCGGACGGCGGCGCGCGCGAGGAGATCGCCGCGGACGTCCTGCTGATGGCGGCCGGCCGCGCCCCCAACACGGAGGGGCTGGGCCTGGACACCGCGGGCATCGAGACGGAGCGCGGGTTCATCCGCGTGGACGGCCACATGCGCACGGGCGTGCCGCACCTCTGGGCGATCGGCGACATCGTGGGCGGGCTGATGCTCGCGCACACGGCGGCGCACGAGGGCCTGATCGCGGCACACCTGGCCGCGGGCGAGGCCGTGGCGGACGTCCACCCGATGGACTACACGTCCCAGCCGCGCGCCACGTACACCCGGCCGGAGATCGCGTCCGTGGGCCTCACCGAGGCGCAGTGCGCCGAGCGCGGGCTTCCCGTGGCGATCGGCAGGGTGCCGTTCCAGGCCGTGGCGAAGGCGCTGATCCACGGGTCCCGCGAGGGGTTCGCCAAGGTCATCGCCCACGCGGAGACGGGCGCGGTGCTGGGTGTCCACGTGATCGGCCCGCATGCCACGGAGCTCATCGCGGAGGCCTCGCTGGCCGCCTCGCTGGGCGCCACGGTGGACCAGGTTGGCGGGGCCACCCACGCGCATCCCACCCTGTCCGAGATCCTGGGCGAGGCGGCGCTGGCGGCACGGGGACGCTCGATCAACTTCTGATCGAAGGCCCGGGACAGTCTCCCCGCGCGCCGGGGTTTTGCCAACGCCCTCAGCACCGGGATTACCCGCGCTGAAGGCAGCCGAGGCCAACCCTCACGAGGCGATGGTGGGAGCGGCACCTGGCGCGTGAGCGGTGCGGCGCTGCGCGTCGGACAACGGGAAGGTGCGCCCCTCTGCTGGAGCCCACGGATGGGGCCGCTTGGCAGGGAGCCCACGGTGCGGACGCGCGCACGCTTGCCTCCTCGCGAGCCGTCCCCAGCGTGCGGCCCCAGTCCGGAGGATGAACATGACTGCGCCCGCCCACGACGCCGGTCCTGGCGCCATCGCGCCCGCTGCCGCTCCGCGGTCCCGGCGTGCCCTGATCCGCGCGGCGTTCGCCGGTGCGGCCGGTGTGGCGCTGGGTGCCCTCGGTGGTCCCAAGGGCCCGGAGCAGGCGGACGCGGCCGCGGGCGGCAGCTTCATCCTGGGCAAGGCGAACAGCGCGGGAACGGCGGGCACCACCCTGGCCACGAAGTCCGCGGCGAACGGCCTCACCGTGACGCAGACCGGGACCGGCGGCGGGCTCAAGGCCACGTCCCTTGCAGGCACTGCGGGCACGTTCTCTGCGAGCACGGGCCACGGCGTGAGCGGGACGGCTGCCGGCGCAGCCAGGTTCGGCGTCGTCGCCACCAACACCGCGGCCACCACGGGCGCGGGTGCCGCGGTCCGCGCGGACGGCCGCCAGAACGCCGCGCTCATCGCCAGCACCGCCACAAACGCGACCCCTGCCGTGCTGGTCACCAACACGTATGCCGGCACCGGGCCGTCGTCCGGTCGCGGCATCCGCGTCCTGGCCGGC
>CAIYZX010000669.1 GCA_903930745.1 uncultured Chloroflexota bacterium
GCGATGCCGCCGCCGGACATGCGGGCCTTGGACGAGCGGATGGGCGAGAGGTTGACGCCCGCGCCGGAGCCGTACTTGAAGAGCATCGCCTCGGTCTTGGCGAGGTCCATGATGCTGCTCATGTTGTCCTGGACGGAGTTGATGAAGCACGCCGAGCACTGCGGGCGCGCCTCGATTCCCACGTTGAACCAGACCGGCGAGTTGAAGCTCATCTTCTGGTGGACGAGGAGATGGGTGAGCTCCGCCTTGAACGCGGCGAGATCCTCGTCCGTGGCGAAGTAGCGCTGGGTCTCAGCCCACGCGGTGATCGTGTTGACGACGCGGTCGATGAGCTGCTTCACGCTGTGCTCGCGCTCGGGCGTGCCCACGTGGCCGCGGAAGTACTTGCTGACCACGACATTGGTGGCGAGCTGGCTCCAGGAGGAGGGGACCTCCACGTCCTTCTGCTCGAAGACGGTCTTGCCCGTCTCGCTGGAGATGCCGGCGGTCCGGTACTCCCAGGTGATCTCGTCGTAGGGGTGCACGCCGGGGCGGGTCCACCGGCGCTCGAAGGTCAGGCCGCGGGTGGCCTCACCGGTGAAGCTGGCACCGTACTGGCCGCCCAGGCCCTTGCGGGCGGTGGCCTTGCTGCCGGACTTCTGGGCCTTGCCCCTGGGGGCGCCCCTCTCGTCCAGGACCCCTGCGACCTCTCGAACCTGCGCCATCTCGATGTCTCTCCTCCGCTCCCCCGGGCTCCCGGGGGACCTCGTTGCTGGCCGCGCGGCCCGGATGGGAGATCGCGCGCCCGCGAGACGCCTCCCCGGGTGCCAGGCGGGGGGTTCGCGCGGTGCGTCACGTGCTCCGTCCAGTGGTCGGGACTCGCCGTCACGGAAGTGGTGACGTGTAGCTGCGAGGCCGTCCGCTCGGACCGCTCGTCGTCCGGGTCCTGCTGTCCCCACGGCGGCCCTCCCTGGCCTTCGTGATGCTGGGCAGCAGAGCCCCAGACGCCGGGGCGGCCGGTGAAGAGTACGGCGGCGACAGGGCGCGGTCAAGCCCCAAACCACAAGATGTAGTGGTGTGGCAGGGTATCGGATCGCAACATCTTGTATTGGATCGCCGTGGCCCAGTGCCAGGCGCGTGCCATTCGCGCGCCGCTTCGTCCACCGTGCAGCGCCAGCTGTCCACACTTCGTGGGCCGGTCATCCACGTCGCCGGGCGGGTTGTCCACAGAACCGGTGTTCCAATCGTGGACGCCGTGGCGGTGCTGCCAGCGGGGGCACGAGGGCGTGCCGAGGGGCGATGATTGGGCCATGGACGCCCAGCCTCCCGTCGCCGCCCCGGCACTCACCGTGGTGGGGGTGGACGCGGGTGCCACGAAGGCCATCGCGGAGGCGGTGACCGTCGGCGGCGAGCGCCTGGGGCGGGCGGAGGGTCCGGGTGCCAACCCCAAGCGCCACGGCCTGGACGTCGCGGCGAATCGGATCCTCGCGCTGGTGCACGGCACGATGCCGGGCGAGCAGGCGCCGGCGCTCGTCTACGTGGCCGGGGCGGGGATCGACCGGCCGGTGCACGCCAGGGCCCTGGAGGCGGCGCTGGCAGTGGGCCTGCCCGGGACGCGGATCGTGGTGGCCAACGACACGATGGCGGCGCTGCGTGCGGGCACGCCCGATGGCGTGGGCCTCGTGATCCCGGTCTCAACGGGCGGGAACGTCATCGGCCGGGCGCCGGACGGTCGCGTCACGGACCGCGGGCACGGGATCTTCGGCGGCGGGTACGTCCTGGGCGCACTCGCAGCTCGTGCGGTGGCGTTCCATCGCCACGGCGTTGGCCGGGCACTCGCCGCCGCGGTCCGGGAGGCCGCGGATCCTGGCTGGCGCGGCCGCCGGCCGGCCCCGGAGGCGGCGCTGCTCGCGCTCTCGGTCGTTGCGGCGGCCCGGGCGGGCGACCCCTGGCCCGCGCGCATCGTGGACCGCTGGTGCTCCCGCGTGACGGCGGCCTGCGTGGAGGAGACCGCCCGCCTGGACCTCGGTCCCGCGCCCGTCGCCATCGTCTACGGCGGCCTCGCCGACGCCTCGCCCTGGCTGCGCGCACGCATCGGGGCAGCGGTGCTCGCCGGTGTGCCGGGCGCCCGGATCACGGGCCTCGCCGCCGAACCCGTGGCGGGTGCCGTGGCCCTCGCGCTTGACGCGCTGGCGGGCCGCCAGGCGGGGTGGGACTTCACCCCGCGGCGCTGATCCCGGGAGACGCCAGGTCCCCGGGCCTCAGTCTGCGCCGCTGCCCCCGTCGAGCGCTGACGCGCGTGCCTCCAGCTCCCGCTCCCAGGTGGGTCGCCCGCCCAGGGAGGCGCGCAGCTCGGCATCGGCGGTGTCCAGGGCCGCCTCGCGGGCCGCGTGCCCGGGTGCCGCCGGGTCGTCAAACAGGACCGCACGCAGGGACGCGAGGTAGGCCGCCGTGGCGGGTCCGTCCAACGCGTCAAGGGCCGCGACGCGCGCGAGGATCGCCTCATCGGCCGCGGCGCGCACCGGACCCCCCGCCTCGCGGATGTCGAGCAGGAGCGACCGGCCTTCGCGCAGCGCGCGCCAGGCCAGGCTCGGACCTCCGGCGAACCGTACGGCGTATTCCGGGCGGAAGATCACCGCAATGGCGGCCACCATCACGCCGAACGCCACCTCGATGGGCAGCACGTCCGGGGTGATGACCACCAGCAGGACGATCACCGCAAGGAGCATCACCAGCGCCGCCGCATCGCCGCCGCCGTAGCGGCGGGACCTGACCCGCAGCTCGCGATACAGCAGGACGAGGAGCACGAAGGCGACAGCCGCCGTGGCCGCGAGGCCCAGCAGCTGCCCGGGGTTGGAGAGGTCAGGCGTTGGCACGTCACAAGGATCGGGCAGACACGGCCCTGCACGCAACGAGACCGCAGCCGCCCATGGGCACCGGCACCGGCCGGCGGGGGCCGGCACCATGGGCACCGGCACGCGACACCCCGCGGGCCCCCGGGCGGCCGGCCTGTCACCGCCGTCCGTCCCGGGAGCCTGCACCGGCTACCGGGACGCCCGCTCGGACACCCGGAACTCGAGCAGCGAGCCGCTCTCCGTCGTCACGCCGGCGGCCCGGTCGACGCGTTCCGCCGCCCGGAACTCGAGGAGCGCGGCCCGCTCGGCCTGCGCGGTCTGCGCGGGCACCCAGACCACGTTGATCTGGGTGGCGAGGACCACGACCACCAGGACGACGAGCCCCACCACGACGGCGGAGATCAGGTCCTGGTAGACGCGGTGATCGATGACATGGTGGCGATGCGCGGGTGTGTGCAGCGTCATCGCGGTTCCTCCGCGACAGCGCGGGTCCGGCTCGCCAGTGGCTCTCGGTCGCCCCGGCGGCGGGGGTTTGGACGACCGGTCAACGCCTCCCGCGCTGCTCCGCACACAGCCTCCGGCGCCGTACCGTCAGGTGCAAGTGCCAGGGGTCGGGAGGTTGGGTGCGTCCCGGGGCGGCGGGCGCAACCCGGCGGGTCAGAGCCCCGAGTAGGCGTGCAGCCCGGAGAACCAGAGGCTCCCGGAGTACGTCACGAGCACCATGACGAAGCCCACCACCAGCAGGAGGGCGGACGGCCGCCCGGCCCAGCGCCGCTGGTTGCGCGCGTGCAGGTAGATCGCGTACGTGAGCCAGGTCACCAGCGCGGAGGTCTCCTTGGGATCCCAGCCCCAGTAGCGGGACCACGCGATGGACGCCCACCAGGACCCCAGCACGATCATCGTGGCGAAGACGGGGAACGCGATGATCACCGCGCGGTAGGCCACCTCGTCCAGCGTCCTGTGCGAGGGCAGCCAGGCGAACCGGTCCGCCGTCCCCTGGACCAGGAACGCGACGCCCGCGGCGAAGGCCGTGGCGAAGATCCCGTACGAGAGGACCGCGAGGCCAACGTGGATCGTGAGCAGCGGCGGGTTCTTGAGCGCCGGCACCAGCTCCTCGATGGCCGATGGCAGGGATGACGCGTAGAGCAGCAGGCCCAGCGCCACGCCCATGGGGATGAACCCGATCTGGCGGATCGCGTGGCGTCGGGCCAGCCAGAGGTACCCGCCGATGATGGAGGTGCCGAAGGCCACGCTGTACTCGTACAGGTTGCCGTAGGGGCCGCGGCCCACCACGATGCCGCGCATGACCAGGGATGCCAGCAGCAGGCCGAAGGCGACAAGGGCAACGAGCGTGGCGAGGCGCGAGAGCGGGGTGGGGGAGGCGGCAAGCTCCGGCTCGGCGGCCGTGGCCGGAGCGTGCGCGGTCACAAAGGAGCCGGTGACGCCCTCCAGCGCGAAGGCAGGGCGGCCAACGGGGGCGATGCCCAGGACGCGGCGTCCATTCGCGAGGAGGACGGCGTGCCCGATGTGCGCGGCGAAGCCGATCGCCGTGGCGATGGTGCCGATGATGAACAGGAGCGCGGATGCCTGTGCCATGCGTGTTCCCAGGGACGTGGGGGACCGCGGAGGGGTTCCGCGGGGACAGGTTGGGCCGGCGCCACGGAGGGGGCCGGGGGCGTCAGGCCGCCGCGGCTCCACCCGGCTTGGGGCCGGAGGCGCGCAGCGAGCGGGTGGTGGGCTTGAGGGTGAACGAGAGGCCGCAGTTGCCGCAGGTGTCGTGCTGCGCGGGGCGGACCAGCGAGCACTTCGGGCAGGCGACCATCAGGGTCTCACCTGTGGCCGAGCGCGTGGCGCCGGGCTCGTAGACCAGGTGCTCCGACGGGCTGAAGGGCTCGCCGGCCGGGTAGACCGGGTTGCCTGCCGCATCGAGCGGGGCCGGGCGGCGGCTGTCCGCGAAGCGGGCGCGAACGCCGGGGCGCTTGACGCCGTAGCGGAGCCAGACGAGCGCGAGGATCGTCACGATGGGCCCCACCACGCCGATCAGCAGGAGGATGGGCAGAAGGCCGATGAGCTGTCCCCAGTCCGGCGTCACGATGGCCGCCGAGGCGTCGAGGATGCTCTGCAGGAACTGGGTGATGGTGTCGATGATCACGCGCGCATCCTAACAGGGGTTGTGGGGCCGGGCGAGCGTCAACCGTTGCCCGGGTGGCGCTTGTGGCGGGCCACGCGGCGGGCGGTTCCGGTCTTCGCGGTGGCGCCGCGGCCGGGCTTCCAGCCGGGCCCGCGCGAGGCGTCGTCCTGGTCCTTGCCGCCCTGTCCGGGGGCTCCGCCGGGCGCGCGGCCGCTCCCCAGCGCGGGCCGGCGGCGGCCCGTGGCGGGTGCGGCGACGGCGGGCACCTGGAGCCGGCCCAGCAGCCACGCGGAGGAGGCGGTGCGGGCGCCCTTGACGGTGACGAGCGCGCGGAGCTCGCGGTCATCGGTCACCACGAGCACCCTGGAGACGGCGAGCGTCCCCGGGCCGTGCATCGCGGCCTCCGAGACCAGGTCCAGGATCACCTCGTCCGCGGTCCGGCGGCCGGACCACTTGACCATCATCTTCTGGGCCAGCCGGCCGAAGATGCCGTGCCCCAGGCCGTCCAGCACCAGCTCCACGGTGATGGTGGAGGGGACCACGCCGCGGATCCGGCCGATGAGGGCGGAGGGCGGCATCACGGGGGCCGCGCCGGGACCCGCCGGCGCCACGCGCGCGTCCGCGCCCATGCGGTGCAGCAGGTTGGAGCCGTCGATGATGACGCGGTCGGTGCCCTCGAGGGGCGAGGTGGAGGCCGGAGGCATGGCCCCACGGTAGCATCGGCGCGTGCTGCTGCTCGTTGACCTCGATGGTGTCGTCTACCGCGCAACCGCGTCCGTGCCGGGCGTGGGCCCCGCGCTGGCCGCCCGCGCCGCGCTGGGCGACGAGGTGGTCTACGTCACGAACAACGCGATGCACCATCACGAGGACTACACGGCGCGCCTCGCCGGGCACGGAGCGCCGGTGGGCCCGGACCGCGTGATGACCTCCGCGTTCGCCGCCGCCCGCTGGGTCCGCGAGCAGATGCCGGCGGTCCGCCGCGTGCTCGCCGTGGGTGCCGAGGGGCTGGTGCGCGAGCTCGGCGAGGCCGGCTTTGCCGTGGTGACCGTGGGCGAGGCCGCGGACCGGATGGCGGCCGATGGCATGGACGGCTGGGAGGCCGCCGGGCGGCCCGACGCGGTGGTGGTGGGCCTGGACCCGCAGCTGACCTACCTGCGGATCGCGGTGGCGGCGGACTGCGTGCGCGCGGGTGCCGTCCTCGTGGCCACGAACAAGGACCCGATGTATCCCACGGAGCACGGCTTCCGGCCGGGGGCGGGGGCGGTGGTCGCCGCCGTCGAGGCCGCATCGCGCACGCAGGCGCGCTTCGTCGTAGGGAAGCCCGGCCCGTACCTGCTGGAGGCCGGCGCGGCGGTGGTGGGCGGGGACCTGCGGACCGCCGTGATGATCGGGGACTCCATGTCAGACGTGGTTGCGGGCCAGGCCGTGGGCGCCCGCACGATCCTGGTGCTCACGGGCGTGACCACGCGCGAGATGGCGGACGCGATCCCGCCGGACGAGCGGCCA
>CAIYZX010000670.1 GCA_903930745.1 uncultured Chloroflexota bacterium
CCCGCGCAAGCGCCGCCTCGACGTGCCGGCGCCGCTGCTGGTGCTGGCCGAGATGTCGTTCGTCCAGTTCGGCGCCGCGAACGCGCGCACGCTGATCCGCTCAACCAACGCCATCTTCGCGGTCTGCCTGCGGCAGCTCATCGCCGGCACGCTGATGCTCCTGGTCCTGCGCCCGGCGATCCGCGGCAGGACGCGCACCCAGTGGCTGGTGGTCCTGGTGTTCGCGCTCGCGCTCGTCGCCATGAACACGCTCTACTACGCGGCCATCGCGCGCATCCCGCTGGGCGTCACCACCACCATCGAGTTCCTGGGTCCCCTCACGCTCGCCGCGGTCTCCTCGCGGCGGCCGAAGGCGCTGCTCGCCGTGGTCCTCGCGCTCGCGGGCGTCGTCGCGGTGAGCGGCGTGCTGGGCACGGACCTGGCGAGCCTGGACGGCATCGGCCTGCTGCTCGCGCTGGTCAGCGGCGCAGGCTGGGCGCTCCACATCCTGACAACCCGCGCGCTTGGCCGGCACTGGCAGGGCCTGGACGGCCTCGCGCTGGGCATCGCCCTCGCCGGCGTCATGCTTGCGCCCGCGTCCGTGCTGCTGACGAACCTCGGCGCCATCGGCCCCAACCTGCTTGCCATCGGCGTCCTCGTCGCCATCTTCTCCAGCATCATCCCGTACTCCATCGCCGTCATCGTCCTGCGGCGGGTGGAGCCCCGCGTCTTCGGCATCCTCATGAGCCTGGAGCCGGGCGTGGCCGCCGTCATCGGCTTCCTCGTGCTCGGCCAGGCGCTGGTGCCGCTCCAGGTCCTGGGCATGGGCCTCGTGATCGCCGCGTCCGCGCTTGTGATGGCAGACGCCCGACAGGACGAGGCCACCGCGCTGGCCGAGCTGGACTGACCGCCAACCCCGCAACCCCGCAACCCCGCAACCAGGCACCAGAACCCGGAGCACCCCTCGATCGTGATCGGCCTCGGCACCATCCTCAACATCGTGACCATCGTGGTTGGCGCCGCGTGCGGCGTCTGGTTCGGCGCCCGGATGCCGGAACGCACCACCCGCACCGTCACGGACGCCCTGGGCCTCACCACGCTCGTCATCGGCGGCCTGAACATCGCCTCGCTCCAGGACCCGGACTACGTCACGGCGGTGGGCGGCGGCGTCACGCTGCTCATCGTCCTGGGCGCGCTCCTCGTGGGCGGCATCACGGGGTCTCTCGCGCGCATCGAGGACCGCCTCGAGGGCGTGGGCGGCTGGCTCCAGGCCAGGCTCTCCAGGGGCGACGACGGCAACGCCGCCCGTCACCGCTTCATCGAAGGCTTCGTGGACGCCTCGCTGATCTTCTGCATCGGCCCGCTCGCGGTCCTGGGCTCGCTCTCGGACGGCCTGGGCCGCGGCATCGACCAGCTGGCCCTCAAGTCCACCATGGACGGGTTCGCCGCCCTCGCGTTCGCCGCCTCGCTGGGCTGGGGCGTGGCCGCGTCCGCCATCTCGGTTGGCGCCTGGCAGGGCCTCCTCACCGTCGCCGCGGTCCTCCTGGGATCCCTCATGCCGCCCGAGGTCATCGCCTCGCTGACCGCCACCGGCGGCGTCCTGCTCCTGGGCATCGGCCTGCGGCTGCTGCAGATCCGCCAGGTCCCGGTGGGCGACATGCTCCCGGCCCTGGTGGTCGCGCCCATCCTCACGTGGCTCGTGGTACTCCTCCGTGCCTGATCCCCGCCGGCCGGCGCCGCACGGTCACGAGGGCAAGCACGTCCGCCGCCATCCGTGTACAGTCCTCGCACGGGTGGGGCCGTCGGGGGGCGCTACCGGACTGTGCATGTCCCGCCGTCTGCCGTCACGGCAGCGTTCCCTGGTCATCCCATGAAGCCAGACGACACCCCGGGGGATCCCGGCGCACGCGACCTTGCCCGGCAACTGGCCGAGAGCGAGCAGCGCTACCACGACCTCGTCGCCTTCCTGCCGGTGGGCGTGTACGTGGCACGGACGCGCGCAGACGGGACCACCACGTTCGACGTCTTCAGCCCCCAGGCGGGCGCCCTGGTGGGTGTCGCCCCGGCAGACGCGCTTGCCACGCCCTCGAAGGTGATGGAGGCGGTGCACCCGGACGACCGCCCCCGGCTGATCGCGGCGCTGGCGGACCTGTACCGGAGACCACGGCAGTTCGCGTGGGAGGGCCGGGTGTTCGTCCGCGGCGAGGAGCGGGTGCTGCGAGCCGCAGCCCAGCCCGGCGCTGTCGAGGATGACGAGCTGGTGACCCTCGGCTTCTTCGAGGATGTCACCGACCAGCACAAGGTGCGCGCGGACCTCGCGGCGTCCGAGGAGCGCCACCGGCAGCTCGCGGAGCTTGCCACGGACGTGGTCCTGCGGACGGATGGGGCCGGCTGCATCGAGTGGGCAAGCCCGTCCGTGGTGGACGTCCTGGGTTGGCAGGTGGAGTCACTCACGGGGATCGCCTACTGGGAGCTGATCCACCCGGCCGATGCGGAGGCCGTGCGCGCCGCCGTCCTGTCAGGGGATCAGTCCGGTCGCGCGGCGTTTCGCGCAAGGCACCGGCGCATGGACGGGCTGTACCGGATGCTCCAGGTGACCGTCCGGCCAATCTTCGACAGGCGGGGCCGCCTCCTGGGCAGGATCGCCGGTGCCCACGATGTCACCGAGCAGGTTGAGAACGAGGAGACGTTGCGCGATGCCGGTCTCCGCCTTGCCCAGTCGGAGCGGCTCGAGGCGGTGGGGCGACTGGCAGGAGGCGTGGCCCACGACTTCAACAACCTGCTGGCGGCCGTGACCGGCCACATCGAGGTCGCCGGCGAGCGGCTTGGCGTCAACGACGCGGCTCGCGAGGACCTCGACCTCGCCCTGGACGCGGCCCACCGCGCCGCGTCGCTTGCCCGGCAGCTGCTCGCCTTCGGCCGCCGTCAGGTCCTCCGGCCAACGGACGTGGACCTCGCGAGGCAGGTGGCGTCGCTCGTGCCGCTGCTCCGGGGGACGATGGGCGATGACGTCAGCGTCGAGCTGCGCCAGGCGCCCGGCCTGTGGACGGTCCGCGCAGACCCAAGCCGGCTTGAGCACGTCGTGGTCAGCCTCGCCCTCAATGCCCGGGAGGCGATGCCCGCCGGCGGGTCGCTGACCCTGGAGCTGGAGAACCGCGTGGTTGGTGCGGCGGAGGCGGCGCGACATGTTGGCGTGAGCAAGGGCCGCTTCGCCACGCTGGCGGTGCGTGACACCGGGCGCGGGATCCCGCCGGACGTGCTCCCGCACCTCTTCGAGCCCTTCTTCACCACCAAGGAGATGGGCCACGGCGCGGGCCTGGGTCTCGCCACGGTGGAGGGGACGCTCGCCCAGATGGGCGGCTGGATCGAAGCCCACAGCGAGGTGGGCCGCGGCTCCACCTTCATCCTGCACCTGCCCCTCGTCGCGCCGACGGTCACCCTCGAGGGCCGTTCGGCCGATGCTCTGGCCGTGGCGACGGCCGTGCCGGCCTCCGGGGTGACGGCGGCGGTTGGCCCCACGGACGAGGAGGACCGGCGATGGTCCATCCTGCTCGTGGAGGACGAGGACCTGGTGCGGGCCACGATGACGAGGGTGCTGCGGGATGTTGGCTACCGCGTTGTCGCCGTGGGATCCGCCGATGCCGCGCTGGAGCTGGAGACGGCGGTTGTCGCGGAGATCGACGTCCTCGTGACGGACGTCGTCATGCCCGGCATGGACGGGGCAACGCTCGCGGGCGAGCTGGCACGATCGCGCCCCGGCCTGCCGGTGGTCTTCATCTCCGGGTTCGCGCGGGATCTCAAGGAGGAGCTCACGGAGCAGCTGCGCCGCCCGGGCACCACGTTCCTCCAGAAGCCCTTCCGGCGCGACGAGCTGGCGGCGGCCGTCCGGCGCGTCCTGGGCACCGGCTGACCCGTACCTCACCGCGCGGAGACAGCCGGATCCGCCATGGCCGCAGCCACGATCCGGACACGGTGGAGGCCGCTGGACAGCGATCGGTGGAGGCCGCATCATCGGCCGATCCCGGGGAGGGAGGCCGGCGCCAGAGGGGAGAGATCGTGGACGACCGCCTGGTGCGCATCGGACGTCTTGCCGCCGTCGCGCAGGGACTCGAGCGCGAGGGCGCCTACAACGGCGCGAAGCTGGTTCGGGCCGCCCTCGAGCGGGAGCTGGTGCGCTACGCGGCCGCCGAGTCGCCGTCCGGTGGTGCAGCCTCCGCAGCGGCCCTGGAGCAGCTGGTCGTGGATCTTGGCGATCACCTGCCGGCGGGTCTCGGCGCCCTCCTGCTGGGCGCGGCGGCCAGCGTTCGCGATGGCAGGACGATCGCGCTGGCGGATGCGCCCCGCGCAAGGGTCTGCCGTGCGTGCGGCGAGGTTCTCCTGGGGAACGACGTGCCGGCCACCTGCCCCACGTGCGAGGCCCCGGCCATCGCGTATCGTGAGCTGTATCCAACCTGGTACCTGGAGCCCGTGACTCGCGAGGACCTGCTGGTCGCGCTTGCCGCCGGCGCGGGCCACGTGCAGGCGGCGGTCGCGGGCCACTCGGACGAGACGCTCGCCGCCCAGCCCTTCCCGGGCGAATGGTCCGCCCGCCAGGCCCTGCAGCACCTGCTGTTCGCGGAGGAGCTGTTCGCGCAGCGCGTCGGCCGCCTCCTGGACGAGGACGATCCCAACCTGGCCGCTCGCGCCGTCTGGGCGGAGACCCCGGCGTCTGACGAGGGCTCGGCGGACACGGCCGATCCGGCTTCGGTGATCGCCGCGCGCATCGCCGCGCTGCGCGCGGCCACGCTCGCCCGCCTGCTGGCGCTCCCCGTGGAGGCGTGGTCCCGCCCGGGGACGCACCCGGAGTGGGGCCGCGTCACCGTCCTGACGCAGGCCGGCTACTTCGCCCGCCACCAGGCATCGCACATGGCGCAGCTGGTGGCCGCGGCGAACGGGAGGCTCCCGGGCCACTGAGCGTCGCCGAGGTGCGGGGCCGCTGCCCGGGCAGGGCTACGGCGCCTCGAGGACGTCCTTGCCTGCGGGCGAACCGGGATCGAGGCGCGGCGGCACCAGGTCCACGGCCGCAACCCGCGGGCCGGAGCGCCATCTCCCTGGTGCCATCGGACCGGTCGTCCCCTACTCGCTGAAGCGCTGCTCCGCCCAGGGCTCGCCGTCGTTGTGATAGCCGTACCGCTCCCAGAAGCCCGGCCGGTCCGCCGTGGTCAGCTCCAGGCCGCGGAGCCACTTGGGTCCCTTCCAGAAGTAGCGCTTGGGGACCACGAGGCGCAGCGGCCAGCCATGCTCCGGTGTGAGCGGCTCACCCTCGAAGGTGTCCGCGAGCAGGACGTCGTCATCGACCAGCACGTCCATCGGCAGGTTCGCCGTGTAGCCGTGCTCCGCGTGGGCGACCACGTGCGTGGCGCTGTCCAGCGGTCCCGCCAGCGCGAGGAAGGTGCGGATGCCCACGCCCTCCCAGTGCGTGTCCAGCTTGGACCAGCGGGTGACGCAGTGGATGTCCGCGGTGACCTGGGTTCGCGGCAGGGCGCGGAACTCATCCCAGGTGAGCCGGATGGGGCGAGACACCTCGCCGAAGATGCGGATGTCCCACCTCGCAAGGTCCACCGACGGAACGGAGCCGTAGTGGAGCACCGGGAACTTCTCGGTGAGGTACTGGCCGGGCGGAATCCGGTCTGCGAGCGCCGGGTCACTGCGGCGGTCGCCAAAGAGCCTGTCGAACATCCTGGTCTCCTGTGCGCCATCCTGGCCCCCGCGGCCGGCGCGCTGCGCGGAACTCTACCCGGGCCTCGTGACAGGTGCGTGACCGGGCTCTTCCCGCTCCGCGTGCCGGACCACGGCTTCGCGGTATCGTGTGCGGATGCCCGAGCAGCCCAAGGTCGTCATCGTCATGCCCGCCTACAACGCCGCCCTCACGCTGGAGCGGACGTACGCGGACATTCCCCACGACCTCGTGCACCACGTGATCCTGGTCGATGACGTCTCGAAGGACGCCACCGTGGAGATTGCCCACCGGCTGGGCCTCGAGGTGATCGTCCACCGCCAGAACCTGGGCTACGGCGGCAACCAGAAGACCTGCTATGACCGGGCGCTCGAGTGGGGCGCGGACGTGGTGGTGATGCTCCACCCGGACTACCAGTACGACGCCACCCGCATCCCGGATCTCGTGGCCCCCATCCTGGCGGGCACCGCGGACCTGATGCTGGGGTCGCGCTTCCTGGGCGACCCGCTCGCGGGCGGCATGCCAAAGTGGAAGTACATCTCCAACCGCTTCCTGACGGGCGTGGAGAACATCGCCTTCGGCCAGCACCTGTCCGAGTACCACACGGGCCTGCGCGCCTACTCGCGCCGCCTGCTGGAGACCATCCCGTACCGCCTGAACTCGGATGACTTCGTGTTCGACCAGGACCTGGTGGCCCAGGTGGTGGCCGCGGGCGGCATGCGGATCGGCGAGATCGGGGTGCCCACGCGGTACTTCGAGGAGGCCAGCTCCGTGAACTTCCGCCGGAGCGTGGTCTACGGGCTGTCCACCCTGCGTGTCGTTGGCCGGTACCTGCTCCATCGCATGGGCCTGCGTCGCTCCGCCCAGCTCCAGCCGCGCCGTTCCGCGGGCTCCACCGGGGCCGCCTGACCCATGGGCTCCCGCGGGGGGCTGGCGAGATCGGCGCTGGGGTTCGCCGTCTCGGTCGTCGCCCTCGCGTTCGTCTTCCGCTCCGTGGACGTGGGGCAGGTCTGGGCGACGCTCTCCACCGCCAACCCCGAGTGGGTGGCGCTGATGTTCGCGTTCATCCTGGGTGACGTGGTCCTGCGCGTGGTCCGATGGCGCGTCCTGCTGGCCCCGCTCGCCGCCCCCGGCACCGCTCCGGTGGGCTACCGCGACACCGCCGCATCGCTGCTCGTGGGCTACCTCGCGAACAACGTCCTTCCGGCGCGTCTCGGCGAGGTGGTCCGCAGCCATGACCTGGGCGAGCGGACCGGGCTCAGCCGCGCGGCCGTCCTGGGCACCATCGTGATCGAGCGGATCGTGGACACGCTGGTGGTGGTCTCCATCGCCGCGGTGGCGATCCTCGTGCTCTCCGTGCGCGGGATCGTGGCCTCCGCGGTCCTCGTGGGCTTCGCCGTGACGGCGCTGCTGGTGGTGGGCGTGGTGGTGGGCATCGCCGCGCACCGGCTCCCGGGTGCGGACCGGGTGAGGGCGCTGCTGGACCGCTGGCCGCAGGTCCGCCACATCCTGTCCAAGGTCCGCGTGGGCCTGTCCGTGGCCCGGAACCTGCGGTCCATGGTCCTCGCGGTGGTGCTGTCAGTTGGCTCGTGGTCGCTCACGGTGCTGGCGTTCGCCGCCGCCGCGCAGGCGGTTGGGGTCCAGCCCACGATGGGCCAGGCCGCGCTGCTCGCCGCGGGCGCCAACCTCGCCACGGCGATCCCCGCAGCGCCCGGCTACGTGGGCACCTTCGAGCTTGCGGTGGTGAAGATCGCGGAGTCCGTGGGGATCCCGTCGCACGCGGGCCTCGCGTTCGGCGTCCTGGCCCACGTTGGGACGCTGGTGGTCACGTCCGTTGGGGGCGCCCTGGTCCTTGCCTTCGGCAGCCGGCGGCGCACGATTCGGGCGGTGGCGGCGGAGGCATCCACGGCATCCGCCGCGGCGGCACCCGCGAGCACGGGGCGGCCCGCCACCCCCGAGGAGTGACGCGATGACGACGCCGGGCGCAGGACCCTGGCCGGGCAGCCTGGAGTGGGGCGGGGACTGGCTCACCGAGACCGCAGGGGCGCTCGCGAACCTGGGCTTCGAGCTGCGCGACGGCTCCTCGCCGGACCACGTGCCCGGGCCGCGCCTCATGGTGGCCCTTCGGCCCGCACCCACGTTCGAGCACTTCGACCCGGAGCTGGTGACGCACTGGCGTGCGGACGGCGGGAGGGGCCGCGTGGCCGAGGTGACGAGGAGATCCCTGGGGGTGCCCGCGCACGTGCCGTGGTCCTGGGGGCCCATCCGCGTGATGGACCGGGTCCCGGTGCGCAACGAGTTCCTGGGCTTCGGCGGATCGCTGCTCGTGGACGCCATTGACGGCGAGACCACGTACCTTGCGTTCACGTCGCGGGCGCCCATCGTGCGAGCGGCGGGGCACTCTCAGGATCCTGATCCGCTGGAGGACGAGATCGGCGCGTTCTTCGCCCGCCTCATGGTCCCGGTGGACTACCAGGAGGGCGCGGAGGCGCGGATCGCAGCGGCGGACCCGGAGGCACTCTACGCGGTGTTCCTGGAGCACTCGCTCCGGCGCTTCCGGCGCAGCCGCAGCCTGCGGACCGCGGAGGCGGACGTGGCCCGGTTCGCGGACCACGAGTCACGCCGCCTGGCCCGCGACCGGCCGGCGCAGCACGAGGAGGGGCTGGCCCTCCTCGACTGGCTGGAGCTGACCTAGC
>CAIYZX010000671.1 GCA_903930745.1 uncultured Chloroflexota bacterium
CCGCCGGCAACGGTGGTGACCACGACGCACTGACGCTTCGGGTGGGGGTCGGTCCCGCCCGGACGGCACCTCGCGCGGATCGCGTCGCGGGCCTTGTCGGAGGCCCGCGTCGCCCCCTTTCCGCGTAGGACAGGGTACGGCCGTGTGTCGGCATGTCTCCTACCCCGTCCGGGTGTGTCCCGTGCCCCCCGTGCGTGTGCTCCCTCCTAGCCATGTTCCCGCGACATGCCCCTAGGGGACTATCTCGTCACCGCCGACGGCAGACCGACCAGGCCTTCGGCGACCCCGAAAGCCACCGGACCGCGAGGTCCCCCCAACCCCGAGGGAGCCACCGACATGGCACTCGCAGCACTGTCTCCCCGTCGTCCCATCGCCGGCGCCTCCGCCGCCGCCGACCAGCTCCGCCGCCGCCTCCCGGTGCGGACGCTCGTGGTCCACCAGGCCGAGGTTGTCCGCGCCGGGGTCTCCACGCTGCTGACCACCGCCGGGCTGTGCGAGACGACCCACGTCGCCTCCGCGTTCGAGGCCTTCCGCCTTGCCGGCGCCACCCGCCCGGACCTCATCCTGTTTGACTTCCGCCACGGCGAGGGCCCGGAGGCCACCCGCCTCCTCGCCAGCCTCTGGCCGCGCCCGCGCCTCGTCGCCCTGGTCGCCGCAGGCTCCCCGGTCACCCCGGAGGCCTGTCTGCGCGCCGGCGCCGATGCCGCCATCTCCATCGAGAACGTCTCCGGCGCCCAGTTCCTGGCCGCCGTTGAGCACGCCGTTGACGGCCGCGGCCCGGCGATCGCCGGCTTCCCGCGCACCGGGAACCATCCCCTCGAGGCCGAGGCGGACGAGAGCCCCACCGCGATGCTCACGCCGCGCGAGCGCGAGATGCTCTTCCTCATCGGCGAGGGCCTCTCCAACCGCGAGATCGCCGAGAGCCTGGTCCTGTCCGTGAAGACCGTTGAGACCCACCGCGCCAACCTGTCGCGCAAGCTCAACGTCCGCTCGCGCGCCGGCCTCATGCGGCTCGCCATGGGCATCCGTCTCGGTGGCGCCACCGCCGCGACCTCGCTCTAGGTCCCGGTTCCCTCGGCTCGGGAGGGCCGTGCCATGATCCCTGTCACCCGCCCCGACGGCAGCACCCTGCTCATCAACCCCGATCGCATCGAGACGATCGAGGACACGCCGGACTGCATCATCACGATGGCCGACGGCAAGAAGCTCCTCGTCCGCGAGAGCTCCGCCGAGGTCGCCTCGCGGTTCACCGCCTACCAGAAGGCCATCCGCATGCCCAACAGCCGCTTCGGCGGCCGGCGGGTTGGCGATCCGCCCGCGGAGATGGACCCGGCCCGCTACACGCATCCCGGACGCGGCCAGGGCGCGAACCTGCGCATCGGACGCCGCGAGGATGACGAGGCATGATCGGCATCCTGATCGGCGTTGGTGCCGTCATCATCACGTTCATGCTCAAGGGCGTGAGCCCGACGATCCTGATCAACCTGCCGTCGATCTTCATCGTCATCGTGGGCTCCATCGGCGCCGTCGTGGCGTCCTTCGGCCTCCCGGCGTTCATGAACATCGGCAAGACGTTCATGCTGGGGTCCAAGCCCTACACCGGCAACATCGTGGCCACCAGGATCATGCTCGTGGACTTTGCCAAGCGGGCCCGCCAGGGCGGCCTGCTGACGCTGGAGACGGACGTCGAGCAGCTCGAGAACCGGTTCCTCAAGCGCGGTCTCCAGATGGTCATCGACTCCATGGAGCCCGAGGACGTGGAGGCGATCCTGGAGCTGGAGGTGGAGGCGCTCCAGCGCCGCCACGCCGTCGCCCACCAGCAGTGGGGCCTGTGGGCAGGCTACGCGCCCACGTTCGGCATCCTGGGCGCGGTCATGGGCCTGATCGCGGTCATGGCGCACCTCTCCGAGCCGGAGAAGCTGGGCGCCGGCATCCAGGTCGCGTTCATCGCCACCCTCCTCGCCGTGGGCCTCGCCAACATCCTGTTCATGCCCATCTCCGTCGCGCTCAAGGGCCGCACCGCGGCAGAGGTGAACGAGATGAACATGTCGATCGCGGGCATCCTCGCGATCCAGGCCGGCGAGAAGTGGCCCGTCGTGGAGGCCAAGCTGGACACGTTCCTGTCCCGCGAGGACAAGGCGAGGCTGGCGGCCAAGGCCGCCGAGGCGAAGGGCGGGGCAACGGCCGCCGCCGAGGCCCTCTAGCCATGAGCAAGAAGCACAAGGGAGGAGGCCACGGCGACGTCCACGCGGACGAGCGCTGGCTGGTCACCTACGCCGACATGATCACCCTGCTCCTGGCGGTCTTCATCGTCATGTACGCCCTCTCGGACATCAGCGTGCGCAAGTTCAACGACTTCGCGCAGTCGTTGTCCGCCGCGTTCAACACGGACGTGTTCTCCGGGACCAGCCAGTTCACGGTCTCCGCCGGTGTCCAGACCGCGCCGGAGACGGGCCAGCAGCAGTCCGGCGTGGGCTTCGTGTCCGGGCAGACACAGGCCCTCAAGGTGGCCATCCAGAGCTACGCCATCGAGCACGGCCTTGGCGACAAGGTCTCCGTGGGCGAGGTGGACAAGGGCGTCGAGATCAAGATCGAGACCAAGGACCTGTTGTTCGCCCCCGGTCGCGCGCGCCTCCTGTCCACGGACATCCTCCAGAAGGTGGCCGACTCGCTGAAGCCCATCGCCGGGACCACGGTCCAGGTCTGGGGCCACACGGACGACCAGCAGCCCACCGGCGGCCTGTACGCGGACAACTTCGAGCTCTCCGTGGCCCGTGCGATGGCCGTCATGCAGTTCCTGCGTGGCGCCGGCATCGACGAATCCCGCCTCCGGGTTGGGGGCGCCGCCGAGTACGAGCCCGTTGGGCCCAACGCCACCGAAGAGCAGCGGGCCAGGAACCGCTACGTGTCCATCCTCGTCGAGTCGGGCCCGACGGCGTCCGGCGCCACCCCGGCCCCGGACATCCTCGTGCCCACCCTTGAGCCCATCGTGGAGACCCAGCCGTGAAGAAGAAGGGCGCCATCATCATCGGCGTCGTCGTCGGCCTCGCCGTCGCAGCCGCCATCGCCGTCGTTGCCGTCATGGTCTTCCGCGTGCTGGACAAGCACCAGGTCCCGGATCCGGGCGAGGGTCAGCACGGCGCCATGATCGCGCTCGCGGACCAGGTCGTGAACCTCACGCCCTCCAAGGACGGCACCGGCTACCGCTACTGCAAGATCGGCGTGACCCTCGAGGTCCGGCCGGCCACCCCTGAGTTCTACAAGCTTGAGGGCGAGCCGCGCGTGGCCGCGGAGAAGGAGGCCGAGAAGGTCTACGAGTCCGTCCTGCCGCTGCTCGCGGACCAGGTGGGCAAGGCCGTCGCCGCGATGGACTCCGCCACGCTGGGGACGCCGGCGGGCCGTGCCGAGCTGCAGCAGACGCTGCAGGAGGGGTTCAGGGAGATCCTCGGCAAGACCGAGGCGACCACGAACCCCAGCGGCAACAACGAGGACGGCGTGTACCGCTTCCTCAACCTGTACTTCACCACCCTCGTGATGCAGTAAGGGAGCGTGTGATGGCGAATCTCACCCAGCTCCAGGTCAACGCCCTCCTGCTGGAGAAGGACGGCCCAGGCCAGTCCGACGGGCCGGTCAAGGCACCGAAGCCCGCCAAGGTCTATGACTTCCGCCGCCCGGACAAGTTCTCCAAGGACCAGCTCTCCACGCTCGCCCAGGTCCACGATGACTTCGGGCAGAAGGCCGCGAACGAGCTGTCCGCCCGCGTGGGCTTCCAGCCGCAGCCGATGCGCATCACGCTGGAGTCCACGGACCAGATGCTCTGGAAGCAGTACGTGGAGGACCTGCAGCTCAAGGAGCAGCTGCCGGCGTACCTCGCCGTCTACCAGGCGCCGGAGTTCGGTCCGGACGCGCGCTTCCTCATCGAGATCGACCTGCCGCTCGTCAAGGGGCTGGTGGACCGGCTCCTCGGCGGGGCAGGCCTGCTCGGGCCGCGTGAGGCCCCAACGCCAATCGAGGCGCCGCTCATCATCCGCAACATCATGGATCCGCTTGGGGCGGCGCTCAAGGAGGCCTGGGGCCGCGTCGCAGAGATCAGCCCGTTCATGGACCCGGACAAGACGAACCCGGCATACCAGCCCAACGGCCTCCGGGTCGCGGCGCAGACGGACGTCGTGGTTGTCATGAAGCTCAAGGTCGCCTACGAGGTGGGCAGGCTGGAGGGCGGCTCGCCCCGAACGGTCCAGAGCCACATCTCGGTCTGCATCCCGCACAGCACCCTCGAGCCGGTCCTGGACAAGCTGTCCGCGGCCACCCTCTGGGAGACCAAGTCCAAGGAGCCGGACCTCTCCATCCGGCAGGACCTGACCAGCAGCCTCCAGGCCGTGGAAATTCCGCTCACCGCCATCCTGGGCGGCGTGGAGCTCCCGGTGGACGCCCTGGCCGGCCTCAAGCCCGGCGACATCATCCGCTTCGCCGAGCGCATCGATCACCCCGTGCGCCTCACCATCATGGACCGAGCCGTGGCATGGGCCACACCCGGCCGGGTGGGGGATCGCGTCGCCGTTCGTCTTCTCACCCCCCTGCAGCAGCTGATGGAGGCCTGAGCCGTGAGCTGGGACACGCTGGCCTGGCGACAGGCCGATGCCAACAACCCGGAGGGGATCGCTCCGATCCTCTCCGAGAAGGACCTGCTGAAGTCCGCCCTGGACGAGGCGGTCAGCGCCCTCTACATGGGCACGATCCAGATCACGAACGTGGAGGTGGCGGACCTGCCGTCCGCCGCCGACCTGCCCATGGACTTCATGGCGGTCGCCACGTTCGAGCTCCTGGGCAAGGAGCGCACCGTTCTCAAGGTGGCGCTGGACCCGAATGGCGGCACGCAGCTCAACGGCGCCCTGGTGGACGCGGGCGAGCTGGGCTGGCCGCTCGCGGAGGCCCTCGACCAGGCGGTTGAGGCCATCGCGGGCGAGGGCCTGCAGGCGCAGATGGACATGGACGCCACCCTCCCGGTGGGCGAGCCCCTGGTCCTCTTCCGAGTCACGTTCGCCGACACGGACGGCGGCTCGGTGGGGCTGTGCCTCGCCACCCTGGCGGAGGTCCCGTCGGATCTCGCGATGCACCTGATCCTCGTCAAGGAGATGGGCAAGATCCAGCTGGAGCCCCCGAAGCCGAAGGTGACCCAGCCCGCGGCCGCCGCCCAGCCGGCACCCGCCCCCGGGCCCGCCCAGGCGCCAGCGCCCGAGGCGACGCCCGGCGCGACGCCCGGCTACCCGGGGATGCCCGGCTACCCGGGAGCTGCGTACCCGGGCATGCCCGGCGCGACGCCCGGCTACCCGGGGATGCCCGGCTACCCGGGAGCTGCGTACCCGGGCATGCCCGGCGCGATGCCCGGCTACCCGGGAGCCGCGTACCCGGGCATGCCCGCCGGCCCCGGCGGCTACCCCGGCATGCCGATCGTCCCGGGCTACCCGGGACCGGCCGCCGCGGTGCCCAACGGTGGCTACCCGTCCAACGTGCGCCCGCTGACGCTGGAGGACCTCGCCGCCTCCGGCGGCTCCGGCGGCGGATCGAGCGCCATGGACCTGCTCTTCGGCGTCAGCCTCGAGGTCACGGTGGAGATCGGCCGGACCCGGATGTCCATCCGCGACGTGCTCGCGCTGGGTCCCGGCTCCCTGGTCCCCCTGGACAAGCTGGCGTCCGAGAAGGTTGACGTTCTTGTGAACGGGCACCAGATCGCGACCGGTGAGGTGGTGGTCGTCGAGGACAACTTCGGCGTCCGCATCACCGAGGTCTCGTCCCGGGCCCGCCGTCTCGCCATGGGAGAGGGGGTCGCGTAGATCATGGGCGCCACCCGCGGTACCGACCACCGCGGCATCGCAGCCGCATCCACCACCACCGCCCGGAACCCGATCACCGCCCTCCTTGCCGACGAGGCGGGCGCGATCCTGGGTCCCGTGCGCCGCCTGGTCCCCACCCGTCGCCGGGCCGGGATCGTGGGCATGGCCCTGCTCGCCGTCGTCGCCATGGGCGGCGTCGCGGGCGCGGCCGAGCCGCAGCAGGACTCGCGCAGCGCGCTCGAGGCCTGGTCCAAGGACACCGCCGCCTCCTCCGTTGCGCCGGCGTCCGTCGCCCCGGCCGCCGCCGGCCCCGTGGCCTCCGCGGTCCCGGCCGCCTCGGCCGCCCCGATGGGCGTGCCGGCGGGTGCCGCCGGCACGACCGGCCTCTTCACCGGTCCGGACCCCCTGGACCTCATCGTCAAGGGACTGCTCGTCGCCGTCGCCCTGTATGCCACCCTGCGCGTCCTGCGCCGGGTCCAGGGTGCCACCGGCGCCCGCGCGGACGGCCTCCTCAACATCCTCGAGAGCCGGACCATCGGCCCCAAGACGCAGCTGCACCTCGTCGCCGTCGGCGAGCGCCGGATCGTGGTTGGCCAGACGCCGCAGGGCCTCGTCGCCCTCGGCGAGCTGGACGCCATGGAGATCCCGGTTGCGGCGCCGTTGAACGCCGACCTTGCCGAGGACACGACCGTCGTGACCCCGGACACCCGCCGGACCGGACTGCCGGCGATCGCCCCGTTCGCGAGCCGCCTCCGCACCATGGTTGGCGGGGACCGCGGCACCGCCGCGGGCACCATCAGCTCCCTCTACGCCGCCGTGACCGAGCCCGCCGGGGACGACCCGTCCGTGGGCGCCCATGCCTCCGCGGTGGCGCAGCTCACGGGTCTGGCCGGCGCGCCTGGTGCCGCTGCCCTTGACGATGCCACCGACCCGGTGGAGATCGTGGATGCGCAGGCCTCCCGCGCCCCCCGGAGCCGGCGCCCGGTCCGCGATGTGACCCCCACGCCGGCCTTCGCCGATGTCGTGGAGGCCGTCCGGCCCCAGGTGATCGCCGAGGCCGAGGCGGCCGCCCGCGCGGCCCTCTCCGCCCGTGCCGCCCGCAGCTCGCGGGTGGACGAGGCGAAGGTCGCCGCAGATCGTGCCGCAGACATCGCGGAGCGCGCCATCGTGGCCGCCGAGCGTGCCGCCGCCGCCGCCGAGCGTGCCGCCTCCCCGGTTGTCGCCCCGGCGTCCGTGGCACCCCGTGGCACGCGTGACACGCGCGATCCCAGCGACATCCGGGGCGCCCGCGACGTCCGCATCCCTCGCCGGGTCCCCGGTGCCGAGACCATCCCGAGCGGGCGCGATCGGAGCCGGATGACCATCGGCGAGCTGGAGGACGAGGAGAACCCCGCGCCCATCCGCCGCGCCCCCCGTGACATCCGCCCGGCCCATCAGCGCAGGCCGGCGACCCCGGCCCCCACGGAGAGCGTTGACGACATCGAGGCCCGCCTCATGGCGCGCATCGCGGAGCTCAACGCCGGGCTGATGGAGTCCGAGGAGCGCACGCCCGATGGCCGGACCGTCCGCAGCGCGGCCGGGACGGCAGCCATGCCCGCCATGGCGTCGCGCGCGCAGCGCTCCGCGGCGGCCGGCCCGGCAACCGCGCCGGCCCCTGTCGCCGTCCCTGTCGCCGCCACCCGCCGCCCCACCTCCCAGAGCATCTCCGAGCGCGTGGCCGCCCGGCTCGCCGAGCGCCTCGCCTCCCGCCAGGCTGCGGCCACCTCCGCCGAGCGTCCGCGCACGAGCGTCAACGTGGCCCCGGCAACCCGCGCCGAGCGTGCAGCCGCCGTCTCCTCGGGGCCGGTTGGCGAGCTCGCCGACGATGACCTCATGGAGCTCCGCGCCCTCGCGCGCCGGCGCCTGGAGGCCAACGCGTGAACCGCTCCCGGGCAGCCCGTCTCGTGCTGCTCGTCGCCCTGCCGCTGGCGCTTGGCGCCTGCTCCGGCCAGGGCGCTCCCACCGTGGGCGTCAGCATCAACGACGGCTCCACGGCACAGGGTGGGGGCACGTTCGCCCTCTCGCTCCAGCTGCTGATCGCGCTGACGATCCTCTCGATCATCCCGTCGATCCTGCTGCTGGCCACCAGCTTCACCCGCATCGCGGTGGTGCTCTCGCTCCTGCGCAGCGCCATCGGCATCCCGCAGCTGCCGCCCAACCAGGTGCTGCTGGGCCTCTCGTTCTTCCTCACGCTGTTCGTGATGTCGCCGGTCCTGACGAAGGTCAACGACCAGGCGATCAAGCCCTACATGGCCGGCACCATCGACTCCACGGTGGCGCTGGAGCAGGGGATCAAGCCCATGCGCGACTTCATGCTCAGCCAGACGCGCGAGACGGACATCCAGCTCTTCCTGGACCTCGCGCACCACGCGCGGCCACAGACCGTCGACGACATCCCCACGGAGGTCATCCTCCCGGCGTTCGTCACGAGCGAGCTCAAGACCGCGTTCACGATGGGCTTCCTGCTCTTCGTGCCCTTCCTCGTCATCGACCTCGTGGTCGCCTCCGCGCTGATGGCCATGGGCATGGTGATGGTGAGCCCCACCCAGATCGCGCTCCCGTTCAAGCTCCTGCTCTTCGTCCTCGTGGACGGGTGGGTCCTGATCGTCACCAGCCTCGTCCGGAGCTTCGGCGCATGACCACGCAGGAGCTGACCGGGGTCATGGAGCAGACGATGTGGGCAACGCTCTACGTCGCCGGCCCCATCGTGCTTGCCGCGCTGGTGGTGGGCCTGCTCGTGTCGATCCTGCAGGCCGCCACCCAGATCAACGAGGCCACGCTCACCTTCGTCCCGAAGGTGATCGTGGTGGCGGTCCTGATGGTCGTCTTCGGCCCTTCGATGATCCAGCAGCTCGTGGACTTCACGGTGTACGTCTTCAACTTCGCCGCCACCGTTGGCCCGGTGCACGGCGGATGAGCATCTTCGCGATGACCCTCGAGGCCGGCCAGGTCGCCTCCCTCTTCCTGGTGATGCTGCGCTGCATCGGCTTCGCGGCCACGGCGCCCATCCTTGGTCATCGCGCCGTGCCGCGCCCGGTGAAGGCTGCCTTCGCGATCATGCTGGCGGTCACGCTGGCCGGCGGCGCAGCGGTGGCGGACGGGGCGACGCCCGTGATCCTCGCCGCGCCGGTGGAGCTGCTGATCGGCATCTCCCTGGGCTACGGGCTGGCGCTGGGCTTCTCCGCCGTGGACACGGCCTCCCGGCTGATCTCCATCCAGATGGGCCTCTCGCTGGGTGCCGTCTTCGACCCCGTGGCCGGCGAGGCGTCCACGTCGCTGAGCCCGCTCTTCGCGATCATGGCCGGCCTGCTCTTCCTTGCCCTCAACCTCCACCTCGCCGCCATCGGTGTGCTGGCGGATTCCTTCGTCGCACTGCCCATCGGCGGCGCATGGCCCGTTGACCTCTTCGGTGCGATCACGCGCCTCGCCGCCCTGGCGCTGGAGATCTGCGCCCGGGTTGCCACGCCACTCGCGCTGGTGCTGCTCCTCGCCGAGCTGGCGGTGGCCCTCGTGTCCCGCGCCATCCCGCAGATCAACGTCTTCTTCCTGGGCCTGCCGCTCAAGATCCTCCTTGGGATCGGCCTCTTTGCCATCGCGATCCCCAACCTCGTGACCGGCATCTCCTCGCTCTTCCAGTTCCTCTTCAGCGGTGTCGCGGATGCCATGACCACCGGCATCGCCCCGCTGCCGAGCGTGCTGCCATGAGCGAGGAGAAGACCGAACAGCCCACAGAACAACGCCGTGCAGAAGCACGCCGCAAGGGCCAGGGCCTGGGCCGGAGCCATGAGCTGGCGGCTGTCATGACCCTGGTCGCCTCGCTGATGGCCCTCTCCAGCACCATACCCAACGCCACCCTGCGCATCGCCGAGGCGGTTGAGTCCGCGGTGCAGCGCGTGGGGGACGGGCCGGCACTTGACCATGCCCAGCTGGTACCCGCACTGGGAACGGCAACCTCGCTCGTCTTCGAGATCGTGGGGCCCATCGCCCTGGCCGTGATGATCGCGGGCATCCTGGGCAACATCGCAGGCGGCGGCGTGGTGTTCAGCACCAGCGCCTTCCGGGTCAGCTTCTCCAAGATGGACCCACTCCAGGGCCTCAAGCGCATGTTCGACAAGGGCGTGCTGACCCGCCTGGGCATCAACCTCGCCAAGCTCGTGATCCTGGTGGGGGTCTCCTACCAGGTCATCGGCTCGCGGATCCCGGACCTGCTCTCCGTTGGCCAGGACACCGCGTCCATCACGGGGCGGGCGATGTCCGCGATCTTCGAGCTGGGCGTGACCATCGCCGTCCTGCTGTCGGCGGTGGCGCTCGCGGACTGGATCCTGGAGCGGCGCAAGGCCCAGAACCAGCTGAAGATGACCAAGGACGAGGTCCGCCAGGAGTACCGGCAGTCCGAGGGTGACCCCAAGCTCCGTGCGGCACGACGGGCGAAGGCCCGCCAGTTCGCGTTCGGCCGGATGATGACGGACATCGCGAAGGCCGACGTGATCGTGGTCAACCCCATCCGTCTCGCGGTTGCCCTGCGCTATGACCCGAGCACCATGCGTGCACCCATGATCGTGGGCAAGGGCCAGCGCCTCGTGGCAGCCCGCATCCGCGACCTCGCCCGCAAGCACAACATCCCGATCATCGAGGACGTGCCGCTGGCGCGCGCGCTCTTCCCCAAGCCAGTTGGCAGCGAGGTCCCGGCGCACCTGTACAAGGCCGTTGCCCGGATCCTGGTCCTCGTGGCCCGCCTCCGTGCGGGCAGCGCGCGGCCCGTCAGCCGGCGCCGCCCCGTCACCACCGTCAACCGCATTCCCAGCTGGCTCGGAGGGACCGCCCGATGACCTCGCAGACCCGGGCGCGCCCGTCCATCGCACGGAGCGATGCCGTCCTGGCATCCGCCGTGGTTGGCATCGTGGCCATGATGATCATCCCGCTGCCGCCACTGGTGCTGGACATCCTCATCGTCCTCAACATCACGCTCAGCCTGACGATCCTCCTGCTCACGCTCAACGTGCGCGAGCCCATGGAGTTCAACGCGTTCCCGTCGCTCCTCCTGATCGCAACGCTGTTCCGGCTGGGCATCAACGTGTCCGCAGCCCGGCTCGTGCTCCTCGAGGCCCACGCGGGCGAGGTGATCAACGCGTTTGGCCAGGTGGTCGTCGGCGGCAACACCGTCGTGGGCATCGTGGTCTTCCTGATCCTGGTGGTGATCCAGTACGTGGTCATCACCAACGGCGCGGGCCGCGTGTCCGAGGTGACCGCCCGGTTCACCCTGGACGCGATGCCCGGCAAGCAGATGGCGATCGACGCGGACCTCAACGCCGGCCTGATCACCCCGGAGGATGCCCGGGCGCGCCGGCGCGCGATCGAGCGCGAGAGCGACTTCTACGGCGCGATGGACGGTGCCAGCAAGTTCGTGAAGGGCGACGCCATCGCGGCGATCGTGATCATCATCGTGAACGTGGTGGGCGGCCTCACCATCGGCATCGTGATGATGGGCATGGATCTCGGGGCGGCCATCACCACCTACACCGTCCTGACGGTGGGCGACGGCCTGGTCAACGAGATCAGCGCCCTGCTCATCTCCGTCGCGACGGGCATCCTGGTCACCCGCGGCGGCTCCGACGACGGCCTGGGCACGGATCTTGGCACGCAGCTTTTCGGCCGCCCGCGCATCTTCACCGTCATCGGGGTCATCCTGGCACTGCTGGGCTTCGTGCCCGGCTTCCCGCTCCTGATCTTCCTCCCGGCCGGTGGTCTCGTGATCTCCGCGGGCTGGTTCCTGGGCAACCGGGCGCCGGCGGCGCCGCCGGTCCCGCAGGTGGGCATGCCGGGCGTGGGCCTGCTGCCGGATCAGGCGGGCGCGGGCGCGGGCCCTGCCGCCAGGACGGCCGAGTCGCCGCTCGAGGCGCTCAAGGTGGAGACCCTGGAGCTGACCGTGGGCTACGGCCTGGTCGGCCTCGTGGACGGATCGGCGGGCGCGGGCGGCGGCCTGGTGGAGCGCATCGGCCTCATCCGGCGCCAGCTGGCCGCGGAGCTGGGCCTGATCGTTCCCACGGTGCGCATCCGGGACGACCTCGCGCTGGAGCCGGACACCTACGTCATCAGCCTCCGCGGTGGCGAGATTGCACGCGGCCAGATCGACCCCGCCCGCCTCCTCGCGATGGACCCCAACGGCGGCGAGCTTGCCCTGGACGGCATCCCCACCACGGAGCCCGTCTTCGGGATGCCGGCGGCCTGGATCAGCCTGGCGGACCGCGAGTTCGCGGAGAGCATGGGCTACACGGTGGTGGACGCCGCGTCCGTGCTGGCCACCCATCTCGCCGAGACCATCCGCGCGCACGCCTTCGAGATCCTTGGCCGTCCAGAGACGAACCAGCTCCTGGAGGGGCTCAAGGCGGACGTGCCCGGCCTCGTGGAGGAGCTCATCCCGGCCCAGCTCACCGTGGGCGAGCTCCAGAAGGTGCTCGCGGGCCTGCTCAAGGAGCGCATCCCGATCCGCGACCTCGCGTCCATCATGGACGCCGTGGCGGACGCCGCCCGCCAGACCAAGGAACCGCTCTTCCTCGTGGAGGCCGTGCGACACGCGCTGGCCCGCACGATCACCGGCCGCTTCCGGGGCCCGGACGGCCAGATCCACGCCGCCGCCATCTCGCCCGCGCTGGACGCCCGCCTTGGCCAGGCGCTGGTCATCCAGCCCGGCTACGTGGGCCTGGACCTGCCCGCCCACGAGGCGCGCGCCGTGGTGGAGGGCGTGGACCGGGCCCTCAAGCGCCTCACCAACGAGGGCCGCCAGCCGGTCCTGCTCTGCAGCACCCGCATCCGGATCGGGCTCCGCAGCCTCCTGGAGCGGACGGCACCCAACCTGCCGGTCCTCTCGTACGAGGAGCTGCTGCCGGCCGTCCCCGTCGTGGTGCACGCGCACGTGGAGGTCTAGGACATGGAGCTCCTGGTTGCCACCTGGACGATGCGCATCACACTTCTGGGTATGCTGATCGTGGGCTGGCTCTCGTGGTCCGCCGGCCTGACCATTGCAGACGTGACGCTGCGCGTCGCGATCACCGCTGCCGCCCTCACGTTCGCCGGCCGCTGGTTTGCGGGCTGGCTGGAGACTCCAGAGCAGAAGATGGATCGGATTCGCGCCCGCCACCGCGCCAGGCCCAACGCCAGCAAGGCGTCCGATAGGTGATCCTGCCGGCCGGCCCGAGGAGCGCCCCGGGAGCCCAGCCGGGCGTCTCGGGGTCCGTTGGCGTGGCCGCCGCAGCCGCCGCGTGGACGGCACCCATCTCGCCAGCCGAGCGGGACGCACTCGTGGAGAGGTACGCCCACCTCGTGAAGTACGTGGTTGGCAGGCTGGGTGTCTCCATCTCCGGGGTCTTCGACCGCGAGGACGCGATGCAGGCGGGCACGATGGGCCTCCTCCGCGCAATCGACGCGTACAAGGCGGACTCGGCCGCGTCCTTCGAGTCGTACGCGATCGTGCGGATTCGCGGCGCAATCCTGGACGCCGTCCGCACGCTGGACGGCGTGGGCCGGGCGGGGCGGGAGGCAGGCCGGGCGATCGGCAACGCGATCCGCGAGCTGGAGACGGAGCTTGGCCGCACGCCCGAGGAGACCGAGGTGGCCGCCCGCCTGGGTGTCACCGTGGACCGCTACCGCGAGCAGCTTGCCGCAGCGTCCATGGTCACGGTCTCCCTGGACGAGCCGGACCCTCGCGACGACGATGACGACTCGCCGTCCTTCGCGGACGCAACCCGCGACCACGATGCCATCGATCCCGGCGAGGAGGCGGTCCGCCGGGATGACGTCATCCGCCTCGCCCGCGAGATCACCCGCCTCGGCGACCGGCCGAAGCTGGTCCTCGCCCTCTACTACCAGGACGAGCTCACGTTTCGTGAGATCGGCGAGGTCCTGGGTGTCACCGAATCCCGCGTCTGCCAGATCCACACCGAGGCGATCCTCACCCTCCGCAACCGGATGGTGGACCCGGACGTCCTCGCCCGCTTCCCCCGCAGGAGGTTCCGCCGATGATCCGCGGCGCATACACCAGCATCTCCGGGATCATCGCGGCCCAGCGCCGCATGGACATCCTGGGCGACAACATCGCGAACGTGAACACACCCGGCTTCAAGCAGTCGCTCTCCACCCAGGCGAGCGCCGAGCTGGGGGTTGGCGCGCTCGCGGAGGGGCAGTACGCGGCCCTGGGCAGCCTTGGCATGGGCACGTATGCCACGGGCCTCACCATCGACCAGCTGCAGGGCCCCATCCTGACGAGCGGCGTCCCCACGGATCTCGCGATCTCCGGTGACGGGCTCTTCGTGGTGGGCACTCCCACGGGCCTCGCGTACACGCGTGCCGGCGACTTCGTGCTGGACGCCAACAACACGCTGACCACCCAGGCCGGCGAGCCCATCCTGGACGTGACCGGGCGCCCCATCGTGGTCCCCGGTGGCGCGACCGCCCTCTCCGTGGGGGAGGACGGGACGATCGCCTCCACCGGACAGCGCATCGCGCTGGTGTCCGTGCCGCAGGACGGGCTGACCCGCCTTGGCGGCAACCTCTACGCCATCACCGGGACGGTCACCCCCGTTGCCGCGGGCGCGGGCGGCATCCGCCAGGGCGCCCTGGAGGGCAGCAACGTGGACCTTGGCCAGACCATGACGGAGCTGATCGCCACGCAGCGCTCGTACCAGCTGTCCGCCCGGGCGTTCTCGCTCCAGGACGCCACCCTGGGCGACACCATCGCCCTCGGCAGGGTCCGGTGACGCCGGTGATGCCCGTGGGCACGGCCCGGGTGGGGGAACACCCCGAGACCGGGGAGGGGGGCCCTACCCCTACCGGGGGCTCGCTCACGGCGACCCGGTGTCGCACACTCGCATCGCAATGTAGGACGAGTCTCTCATCCTCCTGCTAAAGCCCGCGCACGTGACCGCCGACTCCCAAGACGAGGCAAGTCACGAGGAGCGACCATGAAGATCCAGGAAACCTCAAACAGGACGCAGACGGAGCTGCAGATCGCCCAGGCGCAGCAGAAGCGCGTGGACGTGAACGCCAACGCCAAGGGTGCCGCGCAGGCCCCGAAGGCCGCGGACAGCGCCGGCCCTGCCGCGACGGTGTCGCTGTCGTCCCGTGGCCGCGAGATCCAGGCGGCCATGGCGAAGACGAACGCCGCCCCGGATGTCCGGTCTGACAAGGTTGCGGATGTTCGGCGTCGCCTCGAGAGCGGGACGTACATGATCGATCCAACCCGCATCGCCAGAGGGATCCTGGACTCGAAGGCCTAGCGGGCCCTCCCTGCGCCGGCAGTGACCGGCGCTCCTCGGTTGACTCCTCATGACGCCTCCCGCGCCGGGCAGCCTCAGCCCCGCAGCAGACCGAATCGAGCCGCCGGACACGGCCGTGCTCGAGGCCCTCGCGGCCGCCGGTGAAGCCCTCACCGATGCGATCGTCCATCACGACTTCGATGCGATCGTTGCCGCCACGAAGCGCGCCGAGGAGCTGGTCGGCCACCTGAACCGCCGCGATGCCGCGCGCGCCGAGACGCGCCGCCGCCGTGTCGCCGCAAGCCTCGTCGATGACGACCCCGCCGAGCCCCAGGCGCTTGGCGACGACGTGATCGAGCTGGGCACCCGGATCGCGATCACCGCCCGCCGCAACGCCATGCTCCTGGAGCATGCGTGGGCCACCGATGCCGCCCTGCTGCGGCTCCTGGCCACGGCGGCGCACACCGAGGCACAGCAGAACGCGGGCATGGGCTATGCCCAGCGAAGCCCCGAGCCGGTCCCCGCGGGCTGGCTTGACCGGTCCGCGTAGGAGGTCGTCCCATGGCAAACGGCTGGCTCGGCCTCAACACCGCCGTCTCGGGGCTGCGCGCTGCCCAGCAGATGCTGGACGTGGCGGCCCACAACGTCGCGAACGCATCCACGCCCGGCTATTCGCGCCAGCGCGCGGACATTGTCGCGTCACCGCCCTTCAGCCTCCCCTCCTTCAACCGGACGGGCCTGCCCGGCCAGGTGGGGACGGGCGTCACCGTCGTCTCCATCTACCGGATCCGGGACGCGTTCCTGGACGGCCAGATCAACGAGCAGCAGGCGGCCGCCGGCTACTGGGCGGCCCGCGAGGACGTGCTCAGCGGCATCGAGTCCGTCTTCCCCGAGCCGTCGGGCTCCGGGCTGGGCAACGTCATGAGCCAGTTCTGGAGCGCCTGGGAGGACGTGGCCGCCGATCCGTCGTCGTCCGCGACCCGGACCAGCGTGCTCGCCCAGGCCACGACCCTGGCCCAGCGCTTCAACCGGGACGCCGCCCAGCTGCGGACCCTGCAGGGCGATGCGGACGGCCAGGTCCGAACGGCCATCGCCGACGTCAACGACCTCGCCACGCGCATCGCCGCCCTCAACAAGCAGATCCAGGGTGTGGTGGTCAGCGGTGACCACGCGAACGACCTGGAGGACCAGCGGGACCAGCTGCTGGAGAAGCTCAACGAGATCGTGCCAACCTCCAACCAGCGCCTCGCAGACGGCACGGTGGAGGTGCTCGTGGGCGGCACGGACCTCGTGGACCATGACATCGTGCGTCCCATCGTCGCGACCAACGACGGCAACGGGTTCGCGGTTCCGACCTGGTCCTCGAGCGGAACCGTTGACGTGTCCACCGGCAGGCTCGCGGCGCTGGTGGAGCTGCGCGACACCACGATCGCGGGCTACATCGGCAACCTCAACACCCTCGCCAAGGGGATCGCCGACGCCGTCAACGCCGCCACCACGTCCGGCGTGGACCAGGACGGCAACCCCGGCCTCGCGCTCTTCACCTACAGCGCGGGCGGCGAGGCGGGCTCCCTTGCCGTCAACCCGGCCGTTGGGACGGACCCGCGCAAGGTGGTCGCGGCCGGCGTGGCCGGCGCACCCGGCGACGCGTCCATCGCGGCCCAGGTGGCCGCCCTGCGGACATCCTCCAGCTTCGGGACGGGCTCCCAGACGCCAGCGGACGCCTATGCCGCGATGATCGGCCAGATTGGCACCGACAGCCAGCAGTCCGCGGAGCTGGCGGTGAACCAGGGCTTCGTGGTGGAGCAGCTCCAGACGCGGCGCGAGTCCGTCAGCGGCGTCTCCCTGGACGAGGAGGCCACCAACGTCATCCGCTTCCAGCAGGCGTACAGCGCCAGCGCGCGGGTGATCACCGCGATCGACACGATGCTGGAGCAGCTCATCAACCGTACCGGCCGCGTGGGCCTCTAGCGGGAGGGCGCAAGCATGCGGATCACGCAGGGGATGCTGACCAGCCGGACGCTGCGCAACCTGCAGACGAACTACGCCGGACTGGCCAAGGTCCAGGAGCAGATCACCTCAGGCCGGAAGATCAACCGGCCTTCCGACGATCCGGCCCTCGCGCGCAGCGCGGTCCGGATCCGCGACTCGATCAACGCGCTGGAGCAGCACACGCGGAACATCGACGCCGCGGACCGGGTGACCTCCGCCGCCGAGACGGCGCTGGCGAGCGCGGGGAACATGCTGGCCCGCGTGAAGGAGCTGGCGCTCCAGGCCGCCAACGGGAGCATCAGCATCGACGGCAGGAACGCGATCCTGGCCGAGGTCGCGGAGCTGGGCAACGGTCTTGTCTCCCTTGCCAACACGCGCAACGGCGACGACTACGTCTTCTCCGGGCAGCAGACGCGCACCCCGGCCTACGCCTCGCTCCTGGCCGCGTACGCCGGCGACGCGAACCCGATCAACGCGCGGATCGCCCCCGGTGTGACCGTGCAGGTGAACATCACGGGCGATGCGGCCTTCGGGCCTGCGCTGGCCGCCGTTGGCCAGCTGGTCGCGGACCTCACCGCCGGCAACCCGCCGCAGGGGGCCACCATCCAGGCGCTGGACGACGGCTTCGACGCGATGCTCGCCCAGCGGACCCGCCTCGGCGCCATCGTGAACCGGCTTTCCGCCACCAGGGAGTTCGTGGAGACGTCCGCGTTCACGGCCACGAAGCTGCTCTCGGACCTGGAGGACGCCGACATGGCGGAGGTCATCTCGCTCGCCGCGTCGCGCCAGGCCACGTACCAGGCGGCCCTCAACGTCAATGCCAAGATCCTCAGCCGGAGCCTTGTCGATGAGCTCTGAGATCACCATCCCCGCCGTCCTGGTGCTGCCGGAGGGCATGGTGGGCCTGCCGGATGTCCAGACGCTGGACACCACGCTGATCGCGGGCGGGCAGTTCGTGGAGCTCGTCGCCCGCGAGGAGCCCGCCCTGGGATGGCTGGCCTGCGCCGCCGAGGACATCCGCCCCGGCATGACGGCGGAGCTCGCCGCCGCGGGCCGCATCCCGGAGGACGCGGTGCTGCTGGTGCTCATGGCCAGCCACGGGGAGCCCGCCGTCGTCACGGCGAATCTCGCCGGACCGCTCTCCGTGGGCCCGGACGGGGAGACGCGCCAGCTGGTGCTGGAGGGCGCCGACTACCCGGTCCAGGCACGCGTGGGCCGCCTCGCCCCCGATCCCATCGAAAGCCGCTAGCGATGCTCGTGCTGACCCGGCGCCCGGGGCAGTCGATCCTGGTCGGCGACGGCGTGGAGCTGGTCGTGGTCCGCGTGGAAGGGGACCGCGTCGTCCTGGGGATCGAGGCGCCCCGGTCCGTGCGGGTGATCCGCGCAGAGCTGCTGCGTGCCGTGGAGAGCGAGAACCAGGCGTCGTCCGAGGCACGCGACCGGATCCGGGCGCTCATCGCCGGGACCGGCGACCCCACGGCCTGACCCTGGCGACCCGGCCCGCGCGATGGCGCGTCGCGACGCCGTGCTTCGTGGTTCCATAGCCGCGTGACCACCGCCCCGATCCAAGGGTCCCACGCGCCGGTGCCCGTGCACGTGCTGCACGTCGGCCGGGCGCCGTGGCCGCACGTTGACGGCGTCGAGCAGCGCCCGTGGGCCAGCCTGGACGTGGAGCTGCCATCCGTCATGGCGGACCGGCCGGTGGCGGCGGGCCGCGACGGGCTCGCGCTCCTCGATGTCTCCGCCCTGGCATGGGCGGATGCTCTCGTGCTCCGGGACTGGTACGCGACGGTGCCCGCCTGCCTTGGGTGCGACGTGGTGGACACGGACGACCCGGACCTTGCGGGCCATGCAGGGGTCTCCGGCCACCCGTGGCGTCGCGCCTACGAGGCGTCCGTGCGCCTGTTGGTGGAGGCCGCGGACGGGACGGCTGACCCGTGGCGCGGGCGGGCGCTGGTGTATGCGCTGACGCTGGAGGATGGCCAGGGGGCTCCCGCCGGTGCCTGGCCCGGCCCAGCCTCGGAGCTGGACCTGGCACGGCGGATGGCCCGCCTGGCCACGGCGGTGGTGGTGCGCGGCGAGGCCGGGGCGTCGCTCGCGCTTGCCCTGGGCGCGCCGGCGTCGCGGATCGTGCGGGCCGCCACGCCCGACCTGTTCGCGGCGGCCGCTCGTGCTGCCGCCCGGGCGGCGGACGCCCAGGCCTTCGACCGGAGGATGGCGTTGCGGGCCGCGGACGCCGAGGCGGCGGCCGTCATGCACGACCGGTGGGCGGCAGGGCTGCCCGCGTGGGAGGACCCGGGCGAGGACGCCCTGGTGTCCGCGCTGGTACCCGTCGTGGACGAGCCCGTGGACCTCGTGGGTCGGGCGATCGCATCCGCGCTCGCGTCCGAGGGCGGGCGCCTGGAGATCCTGGTGGCGGGCTCCACGGCATCGGCCGCCGCGGCCGCCGCCGCGGCCGCCTCCGACGCCAGGGTCAGGCTGGTGACGGTGCCAGCCCCGGATCCGGCCGGCGAGGCCGCCGTGCGCCGTGAACAGGGACGCGCGATCGCCCTTCGCGGGGCCATCCGAGAGGCGCAGGGTGCGTGGCTGGCCTTGCTTGAGCCGGAGGCGGTGTGGGTCCCGGAGCATCCTGCCGCGCTCGTTGGGGTGGCCCGCGAGCATGGGCTGGACCTCGTGTACGGACGGGCGCTGCTCGTCGCTGGGGGCGAGGCCGTGGACGTGACGGGCGAGTGGCCGCCTCGCCAGGACGCGGTGCCGGTCAGCACGGTGGTCCTGTCCCGCCGGCTTGGCGCATTCGCGCCGGACCCGGACGCGCCCGCCGCCGGGGAGGGCGGAGGCTGGAACATGGTCCGGCGCTGCATCGACGCGGGGGCACGGGTGGCGAACGCCGATGCACCGCTCGCGCTGCTGGATGTCGCGACGCGCCACGACGCCCTGCGCGCGGTGCTGGGGGGACGACTCCCATGACCGGAGTGGACGAGCGGGAGTCGCCGGGCCGGGCTCCCGATCCTGCTGGGCTCGATGCGGCCCTGCCCGTCCTGGCGGCGAACGGCGCACGGTTCGAGGCGCTCCTGGCCACTGCGGAGGCTCACCTGCGAGCCCGCCGGCTGGACGAGGCCGGCCGGGCGGCCCAGCAGGCTGCCGGCGTGGCCTGGATGGAGCACACCGGGATCCACGCGAGCCCCCGCCTGGAAGCCGTGGCGCGCGCGATCGCTCCGGCCGGGTCCACCTGGCGACCGCAGGCCGGCGCCACGACGCGCGTCGTCCACGTGCTCACCCAGGCCTACGCCACCGGCGGTCACACGCGCTGGTCAGAGCGGATCATCCGGATGGACAGGGCCCGCTCGCACTCGGTGGTGCTCACGGCGCAGGGGGGCATCCCCGTCCCCGGCTTCCTCGAGGATGCGGTCGCCGCGTCCGGCGGACGCGTGATGCGCCTGGAGCCCGGGCCACTCCTGGACCGCGCGGCGCGCCTCCGGTCCCTGGTCTGGCCGCACGGTCTCGTGGTGGCCAACCTCCACCCGAACGACGTCACGGCCATCGTCGCGCTCGCCGACGCCCGGCGCCGCCCGCCCGTCGCCCTCCTTGATCACGCGGACCACGCGTTCTGGCTTGGACAGGCCGCCGCCGACCTCGTCGTGGACTTCCGAGCGGCGGGCGCGGCCCTGGGCCGGCGCCGGCGCGGCCTGGCTGCAGAGCGCTCGGCGATCCTCCCGCTGCCCCTGGAGGCTCCGTCACCCGCCCCGGACCGCGACGCGCTGCGCGCTGCGCTGGGCATCCGGCCCGGCGACGTGCTCGCCATCTCCGCCGGCTCCGCGTGGAAGTTCGACCCGGGGGCACGCCGTGGGCTCCCGTCCTTCGCCGAGGTGGTTGCCCCCGTTGCGGCGGCGGACCCGAGGCTGCAGCTGCTGGTGCTGGGGCCCCGGCCCGGCGGCCAGTGGACCGAGGCGTCCCGGATGACCGCGGGCCGGATGCGCGCGGTTGGCACCAGGACGGACTACGGCGACCTCGTCCGAGCCGCTGACCTCTACCTTGACCCGTTTCCCATGGGGTCGCTGTACAGCATCCTGGAGCCCGGGATCCTGGGAGTCCCCGGCATCTCCATGCGGCAGTGGCCGGACCAGGCGGCAGTGCTGATGGCCAACGCTCCCGGCCTGGACGCGGTCCCGCACGAGGCGGACGACGAGGCGGGCTATCACTCGCTCCTGGAGGGGCTCCTCGCGTCCCCGGAGGCGCGGTCGGACCTTGGCGGAGCGCTCGCCGCGTCCATCGGCGCGCTCCACGCGGGCCAGGCATGGATGGACGCCTGGGAGACCGTGGTGGTGCGGACCCGCGATCGGCACCGTGGCGCACCGGACGGAGCATGGGCGGGGGCGCCGGACCTGGACCGGGGTGCCACGGACCTCCTCGCCCGCGGCCTCGCGTGGATCGTGGAGCGCGTCGCACCCCCGCCGGACGTGGTGGTGGCCCACCTTCCACTCGCTCGCCCGTAAGGCGGAATCCCCACCACGGATGGGCCGCTCCAACAGGGAGTCATCACCGGGGCCCCACCTGCCGATAATGGGGGCCGAACTGCCAGCGCACGAGGTCGGCCACCATGAACGCGCAAGTGCACAAGCCGGTCCAGCCGGCCCGGTCGCCGGGCGGCCGAGAGGGACCGCCCACGGGGATCGCCGGCGTGCACTTCCTGGACTTCCGCACCATCCACGATCCGTCCGGCAACCTGACGCCCGTGGAGGAGTTCCAGGATGTCCCGTTCGACATCAAGCGCGTCTTCTTCCTGTACGACGTGCCCGGTGGTGCGGAGCGGGGCGGCCACGCCCACCGCACGCTCCAGGAAGTGGTGATCGCGATCTCCGGGAGCTTCGACGTGGTGGTGGAGGACGGGATCGCCCGGGCGAGGTACTCGCTCAACCGCGCGTACTACGGCCTCTACGTTCCGCCCATGGTCTGGGTGAACCTTGAGAACTTCTCGTCCAACTCCGTGGCCCTGGCGCTGTGCTCCACGGCGTACGACGAGGCCGACTACTACCGGGATCGCGACGAGTTCCTGCGGGTGGTCCGGGCCGCCAATCCGCGGGGCTGAGGCGTGGACGGCCAGCTGCAGCTGATCCGGCGCCTGCACGCCATCGCGGAACGGGACCCGCGGCCCTTCGAGGAGCCGTACGCCCGCCTCTGCGCGGTGCTGGGCGGGTTCGCGCGCGAAGTGGAGCAGGGGCGCCCGGTTCCCGCCTTCGACCGGGGCTGGGCCGCGCTGGTGGAGGAGCTGGTGGCCACGCCGGATGCCCTGCTCACGCTCTTCCCGCTGCACGTCCAGGCCTTTCCCAACCTGCCGGAGCTGGTGCGCTCCGTGTCGCGGGCGGAGCCGGACCCGGACGTGGCCGCGGGGCTTGCCGAGGCCCGCCGCACCTGGGTGGCGGAGCAGGGTGATCTCACCGGCGACGGCTCGCTCCTGGCCGCCCTCCTGGACGAGCTGGCCAACGGCGACTTCGCCGCCGGCGGCTTCGGGCTCCTTGGCCGCTACTACCGCTTCCGGGATGCCCTCTACGGCCACCTGGTGGACCCGGCCTGGCTGCCCGTCCAGCGCGAGATCTTCGGCCTCCTGGCCCGCCAGCAGCAGAACTGGACCTCCGGCTACGTCAGCGGCTACGCCTACCAGGGCTATGGCCGCCTCGGCATCTCCGGCGTGAAGCCCACGGAGCACCGGCTGGCCCTGTGGGAGGTGCACCACCTGCTGACTCCCGGCACGCGCGTCCTGGACATCGGCAGCAACAACGGGTTCCTGGCGCTGGAGATCGCGCGCACGGCGGGGCACGTGGACGCCATCGAGTACAACCCGTACCTGGTCCTCGTGGGCGAGGCGGCGGCGCGAGCCCTTGGCGCCACGAACGTCTCGTTCATCTGCGGCGATTTCACGGACCATGCGCTGTCCGGTGGCTACGACGTGGTGCTCTCGCTGGCCAACCACCAGACCACGGACCAGCACATGACGATGCCGTTCGCGGAGTACGTCGCCCGCTGCTGGATGCTGCTCAACGAGGGTGGGCACCTGCTCTTCGAGAGCCACAACGTCTTTGGGCCCGGGACCGGCGGACCCGGGGATGATGGCGACCTGGATGCCAAGCTGGACAGTGCGGCGCGATACTTCGACGTGGTCCGCCACCGCATGACCCGGAGCTTCGTGCCCGGCGGCAATGATGTGGACAAGCTGTTCATCGACTTCCGCCGGCGCGACGTGCCGGACCCCGGCGCCACGCGCGCCTTCGATCTCGCCACCGCCACGACGAGGTACGCATATGACGCGGCCTGACCGGCACGCCGGAACCCCCGCCGGCGCCATCCCTGTGCCTGGCCTGGACCTCGCCGCCGCCCATGCGGAGCTGGCGGACGAGATCGAGGAGGCCGTCCTGCGCGTCCTGCGCTCCGGCCACTACATCCTTGGCCCGGAGGTGGAGGCGTTCGAGGCCGCGTACGCGGCCTACATCGGCGTCCGCCACTGCATTGGCCTCGCCAACGGTCTCGACGCGCTGCGGATCGCCCTCGAGGGGTATGGCATCGGGCCCGGCGACGAGGTCGTCGTCCCGTCGCACACCTACATCGCCACCTGGTTCGCCGTCAGCGGAGCGGGTGCGAGGCCCGTCCCCGTGGAGGTGGACCCGGCAACCTTCGCCCTTGACCCCGGGCGCCTGGAGGCCGCCATCGGCCCGCGGACCCGGGCCGTCATCGCGGTCCACCTGTACGGTCACCCCGCGCCCATGACGGAGATCATGGAGATTGCCGCTCGCCACGACCTGCGCGTCATCGAGGACGCCGCGCAGGCCCAGGGTGCCACCCTCGACGGTCGCCGGGCAGGCGCCCTTGGTCATGCCGCAGGGTGGAGCTTCTACCCGGTGAAGAACCTGGGCGCGGCGGGCGACGCCGGGGGGCTCACCACCAACGACGACGGTCTTGCCAGGCACGCGCGACTCGTGCGCAACCAGGGGTCCGTCGTCCGCTCCGTCCACGAGATCGTGGGCGTCAACAGCCGCCTGGACCCCGTCCACGCCGCGGTCCTGTCCGTCAAGCTCCGCCACCTTGAGACTGCAAACGAGCGCAGGCGTGCCATCGCCCGGCGGTACGCGGACGAGCTGGCGGACACACGGCTCGTGCTGCCGGCCACGGCGCGCGGTGTTGCGCACGCCTGGCACCAGTACGTCGTGCTGCACCCGCGCCGGGACGCGCTCCGGGCGGCACTGGCCGACGCCGGGGTCGCCACGCTGATCCACTACGAGACGCCACCCCACCTGCAGGCCGCGTACGCCGGCCTTGGGATCGCGCCCGGGTCGCTCCCCGTGGCGGAGCGGATCGCGCTGCATGGCCTGAGCCTGCCGATGGACCCGGTGCTCCGGCCGGAGCAGGTTGCCAACGTGATCCAGGCCGTCCGGGCGTGGGACGCCACGGACCGCGGAGCCCATCCCGGATGACGATCAGCCCGCTCGCGTCCATCTCGCCCGGGGCCAGGATCGGCGCGAACGCCACCATCGGCCCCTTCACGGTGGTGCACGACGACGTGGTCATCGGGGATGACTGCACCATCGAGAGCCACTGCGTTGTTGGCCTCCCAACCGCGCTCGCGGAGGGCAGGGTGCTGGAGCTTGGAGATGGCGCCCTTGTCCGGAGCCACTCGGTGCTCTACCAGGGCTCCAGGATTGGCCCAGGTCTCCGGACCGGACACCACGTCACGATCCGCGAAGGCCTGGTGGCCGGGCGCTCCCTCCAGGTTGGCACCGCGACGGACATCCAGGGGAGCTCGGTCTTCGGCGACTTCGTGCGGACGCACAGCAGCGTCTTCGTCGCGCAGGGCGCCACCATCGGCTCATACGTGTGGCTCTCGCCCGGCGTGATCCTGACGGACGACCCGCACCCGCCGTCGGATGGCTGGCGTGCCGGGGTGACGGTGGAGGACTTCGCCGTGATTGCGGCTCGCGCCACCGTGATGCCCGGGATCCGCGTTGGAACCCGGTCCCTGGTTGCTGCGGGGGCGCTCGTGACGCGCGATGTCGCCCCGGACACGGTGGTGGCCGGGGTGCCCGCGAGGCTGCTGTGCCCCACCTCGGAGGTGCTCCTCCGCGACGGCTCCGGGCGCCCGGCCTACCCGTGGATGCGCCACTTCCATCGCGGCTACCCTCCCGAGGTGGTGGAGCGATGGGTCGCGGCCTGGGGCGGGCTGCCGCCGTGGGATGGCGACATCGCCGTGTCCGGCGACGCCGGCGATCCCGGGGCCCCGACGGGGAGTGGCGCAGCGTGACGGGACAGGACGGCGTCTCCCGCAACGCGCCCTGCCCGTGCGGCAGTGGACGGAAGGCCAAGCTGTGCCACCCGGACCAGGCGGGATCACCCACGGCCGCTCGCGTCACCGCGCGGGACGAGCGCGCGCCGGGCGGGTCCACGCTCGCCGCCATGGCCCGGGCGGCCGATGAGCACCTGGTGGCGATGCGGTACCCGGAGGCGATCGCCGCGGCGAGCGAGGTCCTCGTCCTGGACGGCCAGAACGCCGCCGCCCTCTCCGTGCTGGGCTCCGCGGCCCACCGCCTTGGCGATGCGTCATCCGCCGGCGACCTCCTCGTCCAGGCCGTTGGTCTCGGCCCGCAGGACCCGGTGATCCGCTGTCGCCTCGCGGACCTGCTCGCGGACCTTGGCCTCATGGACCAGGCGGTGGAGCAGTACTCCGAGGCGCTGCGCCTGGCGCCGCGCGGCCCGGATGCCGTGGTCGGCCTGGCCCGCTGCCGCCTGGCCGCCGGTGACGAGCAGGGATCGCTGCAGCTGCTCGAGCAGGCGGTGGCGCTGGACCGTGGCCACCACGGTGCGCGCAAGGCGCTGATCTGGCTGCACCTCCACATGGGCGACGGCCCGGCCGGTCTTCGCGAGTACGAGAAGGTCCTGGAGATCGAGCGCCTGAACCCGGCGCGTTTCCGGCCGGACCCGGCCGGGAACCGGCCCCACGTTGGCCCGGTCCGCGACGTGGGTGAATGGTGTCGTGCGCACGGGTCCGCCTACCACGTTGTGACACCCGCGGCGCCGCTGCAGATCGCGCGGCCCCGCTACGCGCCCGACCGCGAGGGTCCGCCACCTGCGGAGGTCCTGCGCCCGGAGCGCTACGTGGCGGTCGTGCCGGACATCCTGGCCGTTGGCCGTGAGTCGTCCGTGATCGCAGCCGACGGCACCATCCTGAGCGACATCGCCGCCCACGAGGACGCGGACCGCTTTGACCTGGTGCGCGGGGCCGTCCGCTACATGGACCGCCGCGTCGCGCTCATCAGCACGACCGCCGCCGCACCCGTCCTCCTGGACCGCGCTGTCGTGCTGACCGGGGCCGGCAGCCCCAACTACTACCACTGGCTCCTGGAGCACCTCACCCGTCTCCAGACCCTGGAGCTCGCCGCCCCCATCGCCGCGGACTGGCCCCTGGTGGTGGACGAGCAGGCGCTGGGAGTCCCACAGCTGGCGCTCGCCCTCCGGCGCGTCGCCGGCGAGGAGCGACGCCTGGTCGCCGTGGGCCCGCGGGCGGCGGTCCGCATCCGTGAGGCAGCGCTTGTCTCACCCGGCGCGTGGCTGCCCATCGACCTGCGGGACGGGCTCATGCTCCAGCCCCACGACTGCATCATCGACCCGTCGGCCATCGCCTGGCTCCGAGAGCGGCTGATGCCGGGCGGTGGACGCGACGACGCTCCGGGCGCCCGACGGATCTTCCTCGGCCGCTCCTCGGTTGGCCGGCTCCAGAACGCGGCCGACCTTGCGCCCGTGCTGGCCGAGCTGGGGATCGAGACCGTGCTGCCGGAGCGCATGAGCCTGGACGAGCAGCTGGAGGTCTTCGCCGGGGCTGCCCTGGTGGTGGCGGAGAGCGGTGCCGCGCTCACCAACATCGCCTTCGCCCCGTCGAGCGCCACCGTGGTGGTCCTCGGCGCGGACCGGTGGGATCTCACGCTCTTCTCCCAGATCGCGGGGCACCGGGGCCAGCGCCACCTCTACGTGGCCGGCACCCCCATCACCGGCTCGTCCACGAAGCTCTACCAGTCCAAGTTCACCCTGGAGGCCGCCGACCTGGCGACGGCGCTCCGTGACGAGCTGGGGGCGCACGCATGAGCGACCCCTCGCTCTGGCGGCCATGGAACATCGACGTCTCGTCCGGCCTCGCCTGGCCCGAGACGACGGTTCCGGGCGGCCCCCTGGCCTTCGTCCTGCATGCAGCCGAGCTGCTCAACCACTACCGGCCCATCTGGCGCCACCTGGACCCATCCTCGTTCGAGGTGGTCATCGCGGGCGAGGCGGAGCAGGAGAACCGGCACATCGCGGACGTCGCGGAGGCCGAGGGCCTGCGGGTCTCGTGGATCGGCGACGTGCTGTCCGAGGGACGCGTCTTCGATGCGGTGGTGAGCAACCACGTCGGCGCCGCCGGTGTCGTCCCCACGGGGCACGCCCTGCCCGTCCTGGGACTCCGGCACGTTCGCCTCATGTACGCCCTGGGCAAGGACGCATGGAACTTCGCGCCGTGGAACGAGCAGTACGACCTCATCCTGTGCTGGGGTCCCTACCATGCCGGGCGCTTCGAGGGGTTCTCCCGTCCCCGGGTCATCCAGGTGGGCTATCCGCGCCTTGACCGGATCGTCAGCATGCCGTCGTCCCGGCGCGATGCCGTCGTGGCGCTTGGCGGTGACCCGGACCGGCCCACCCTCCTGTGGCTGCCCACCTGGTCCGCCGCGTCCTCCATCGACGCGTTTGCCGAGACGATCGCGTCGCTGCGCGATCACGTGAACGTGCTGCTCAAGGTCCACCCCTTCACCGCCCTGCGCGAGCCGGACCGGATGGCGCACCTGGCGAGTCTTGGCCTGGCCTCCACCGAGGACGCCTTCGTTGACAACGTGGACCTGATCCACGCGGCGGACATGGTCGCCGCGGACTACGGCGGCTCCGCCTTCGCCACCATCTACGCGGACCGCGAGCTGGTCTTCCTCAACACGCCCGGGGTGGGCGGCGACCCGGCCGACGCCGTGGTGGGGGCGGACTCGCTGGAGCACCGGCTTCGGGAATGGATCCTGAACATCGACCCAGGTGAGGGCGGGCTCATCCTGGAGCACCTGGCGGACGAGGCAGCGCGCCGCCAGCAGGCGGATGTCCGAGAGACGCTGCGCCGCCAGCTCTTCGCACCGTTCCGAGGCTGCGCCGGCGAGGTTGCGGCCACCGTCCTCCGGAACCTCTCCACGGTCCTGCGATGACCATCGAACGCACGGGCTCCCGCCCAACGGACGGCCAGGGGGCATCCGCGCCGGCGACACCGGGCAGCCTTGTCAGGGCCCTGATTCTCGGTGGCCGCGAGGGCCGCCGGCGCCTTGACGCAACGCGCAGCCAGCCGCCCGTGCTCCTCGAGGCCCGCGACCGGCCGGTCCTGGACTGGATCGCATCCGCGCTCCGTGCGAGCGGCGTTGAGGATCTCGCCTACGTTGGTGGCTACCAGCTCCAGAAGGTCATGGCGCGGTACCCGGACCTCGCCTACAAGTTCCACGCCCGCTGGCAGGAGGAGGGCGAGGTCGCCGCCATGCGGACCGGCCTCACGGTCGGGGGCCGGGACCACCTCGTCCTGCGCGGTGACACCGTCCTGCGCCCGGAGGCCGTTGAGCGGCTCCTGGCGGGCACCGGGATCCGGGCGGGCGTCCGCTTCCCGGACGGCGGCGGCGCGGTCTTCGCGGGAAGCCTCGTCATCCCCGCGGACCGGCTCGACGCCGTCCTTGCGGTGGCAGGCTCGCTCGTGGCGGCG
>CAIYZX010000672.1 GCA_903930745.1 uncultured Chloroflexota bacterium
CGGCCTGCCGGCGGCACGGATCGCGGACTCCTCGCGGCTCGTGGTTGGCCAGACGGCCATCGCCATCGGCAGCCCGCTGGGCACGTTCACCGAGACCGTAACGCGCGGCATCATCTCCGGCCTGGGCCGCGAGATCACCGTCCGGGACGACGTCACCGGCAAGGCGAACACCCTCAAGGGCCTCATCCAGACGGACGCGGCGATCAATCCCGGCAACAGCGGCGGTCCGCTGCTGGACGCGAGCGGCGCCGTCGTGGGCATCAACACCGCGGTCTCCACGGTGGCCCAGGGCCTGGGCTTTGCGATCCCGATCAACGACGCCGCGGACCTGATCCAGAAGGCGACGGCGGCCCAGGGCGCCTGACGACGGGCACCGCGCGACGGTCGCGCCACTGGCCAGGGCAGGCTCTCAGGGGCTTCTCAGGTGATTGCCGCAGCATGACCACCGTCGGCGGGTTGCGATCCTCCGGCAGTCACGCACGACCATCCACCCGTCCCAGTCAGAGTGACCTGGAGGCAGTCTTCATGACCGAGAGCAACCCCACGCCCGGCGCCCCCGAGCCGGCCCCGGCCGGCAGCATCCCGCCGGCCGCCCCGGCCTGGACCCCGGCCTTCACCCCGGTCGCCCCGGAGGCGGGCTACGGTGCCGCCGCCGCGGCCGCCGCCCGCCCCGCCAGGCGTGGCTCCACCAACGTCCTCACGATCGCGCTCGGCGTGGCCATCCTGGTCATCGCCTTGGGCGTCAGCTTCGGCATCGGCCGCTCCATGGCCCCCGCTGCCGCCCAGGGTCCGCTCAGCGGCCAGCAGGACGGCAAGGGCGGCTTCAACGGCAACGGCGGGAACGACGGGGGCATGAACGGCGGCAACGGCCAGAGCGGGCCGGTCAACGGCAATGGCGGCCCAAGTGCGTCGTTCGACCTGAACGGCAACAACGGTGGCGACGACCACGGCGGCTTCGGCCCCGGCGGCGATGGCGACATCGATGGCGGCCTTGGCCTCGAGCGCGGCGGCCCCGGCCGCTTCGGCGCAGCGGGCGTCCCGGGCACCGTGACCGCGGTGAGCGGCGACAGCATCACGATCACCCTGCCCACCGGGCAGACCGTGACCTTCAAGCTCGACGGCTCCACCACCTACCAGAAGCAGGTGGCAGGCGCCGCGTCGGACGTCAAGGTTGGCTCGTCCGTCCAGGTCTCGCTGGGGGCAGACTTCAGCCCTGACCAGATCACGCAGAACGACGACGGCTCGATCTCGCTCGGCACCGCCGGCTCGGTCACCGTCACGAAGTAGCCGCCCGGCGGCAGAGGAACCGATGCACCTGCTCCTGGTCGAGGACGACGAGCGCCTCGCCCGTGCGCTGACCCGGCTGCTCGAGGAGGATCGCCACATCGTGGAGCACGCTCCCGATGGGCGGACCGGCCTCGAGCTGGCCTCGGCGCTGGACGGGCTGGACGTGGTCATCCTCGACCTGGGGCTGCCGGACATGTCCGGCCTGGACGTCGCCCGCCGGCTCCGCACCGACGGCATCGACGTCGCGATCCTGATGCTCACGGCCCGTGACACGGTGAGCGACCGCGTCACGGGTCTTGACGCAGGCGCCGATGACTACGTGGTCAAGCCCTTCGCGTACGCGGAGGTGGCGGCGCGCCTCCGCGCCCTCGGCCGCCGAGCGGAGCCCGGCCCCCGCCGCTCAGAGCCCCGGCTCTCCGCCGGCGCGATCACGCTTGACGAGGCATCCCGGCGCGTGACCGTGCATGGCCGGAACGTGGACCTCTCGCCGCGCGAGTTCTCGCTGCTGGAGGCCCTCCTCCGTCACGCCGGCCAGGCCCTCTCCCGCGACCAGCTGCTGGACCACGCGTGGCCCTTCAGCGTCGCGGTCACCCCCAACGCCGTGGACGCCTACGTGCACTACCTGCGCACGAAGCTGGGCGAGGCCGGCGCGCAGATCGAGACCGTGCGCGGCATCGGGTACCGGCTCTCCGATGGCTGACGGCCAGCGGGTTGCCCCCGCCGACGACACCGCCCTCCAGTCCGCCCTCGCCGACGAGGCGAGGCTGGTCCGCCGCGTCCGCTGGCGCCTCGTCGCCTGGAGCGGAATCTCCACGCTCATCGTGCTGCTCGTGCTGGGCACCGGCCTCTACTGGGCGGTGGCGGGCGCGCTGGAGCAGTCGTCCGTCACGTGGCTCGCGGACCGGGTGGACCCCTGGGTTCTCCGCCTGGAGTCCGGCCAGGACCCGGACAACGGGGCGGGGACCGATCGCCCGGACGCCCTGCAGTTCGGCTTCGAGCCCGGCGCCGGCAACACGTACCTCTTCGCCTTCGACGATGCCGGCACGCCGGTCCAGCTTGGCCGCCAGCCCGTGGTGGTCCTGGACGGGATGCCGGAGCCCGGTTCCATGGCCGCGTCGCGGACCGCCACGGACGGCCGGGACGTCCGGACCGTGGACATCCAGTTCGGCGAGGCCAGCGTCCCGGCCCGTCTGCTCACCCAGCGTTTCACGTACATCGTGGACCAGAAGACCTACTTCCTCCAGGCGCTCCAGGACCGGTCAGCGGAGGTGGGCACCCTCAACGCGCTCCTGGGCACGCTGCTGGTGGGTGGCCTCGTCGCGGTCCTCGCGGCGTTCGTGGTGGGCTACCTGTACGCCAGCCGTGCGCTCGTGCCCATCCGCGAGTCGCTCGCCGCCCAGCGGACCGCCCTGCGCCGCCAGCGCGAGTTCGCCGCGGACGCCTCCCATGAGCTGCGCACGCCACTCACGGTCATCCGCTCTTCCCTGGAGCACCTCACGCGCCACCCGGAGCGGCCGGTGGGGGAGAGCCAGGAGGCGCTGGGCGACATCGAGGCGGAGGTGGCCCACCTCACGGGTCTCGTGGACGACCTGCTGCTGCTCGCCCGCTCGGACTCCGGCGCCGTGGCGCTGGACCGGATGACGCTGGACCTCTCCGACGTGGTGTTCGACGCTGTCACGCCGCTGGAGCGCATTGCGGGCGATCGGGGCGTGCGCCTCTCCGTGGACCCGGAGCCCGTGATGGTGGCCGGCGATTCCGCGCGGCTGCGCCAGCTGGTCACGATCCTCGTGGACAACGCGATCCGCCACAGCCCGCGCGAGGGCCTGGTGGAGGTGGTTGTGCGTCGCGAGGGTGAGACGGCCTGGATGGAGGTCCGCGACCAGGGCCCGGGCGTCCGTCCCGAGGACATGCCGCACGTCTTCGACCGCTTCTACCGCGCGCCCGGCGCCCCGCAGGGCGGCACGGGCCTGGGGCTCTCGATCGCAGCGTGGGTTGCCGCGCAGCACGCGGGTCGCATCGGTGTGGCGAACCGGACCGAAGGCGGCGCAGCGTTCCGCGTGGAGGTGCCCGCGGTTGCCGGTGAGATCCACCCACCGCTGCCGCCGGTGTCACCGGCGTCACCGGAAGCCCGGGATGCCCCTGGCTCGTAGGAAAACCCTTACGCGCGCCCGCCGTCAGCCGACGAGCCGCCGATACGACCGCCGATCGCGCCGCCCGGGACGGCGGGCCATGCTCCGTTCCTGCCGTCCCAAGGTTGCGGATCCCCGCGCCCGTCCGGCGTATGCCGCTCCAGGCGCTGTGGGCGGGAGGGAGACCTGGTGACCAGTCGATGGATCGCTGCGGCCATGGCCGCCGGCCTCGCGGTGGCGATGACGGGCACCTCAGTCGCGGTGGTGGACGCGCTGCCGCCGGACGTTCCGGCCCCGAACCTGTCCGCTGCCATGGCCACCGTGGGCACACCCATCACCGTGAGCGCCACCGCCACCGATCCGGGTGGTGTGGCCGCCATGGAGTACTCGCTTGACGGCAGCCCCTGGGTCGCGCTGCAGGCCGGCGATGGCACCTTCGACGGCACGACCGAGACCGGTTCCGCGACGCTCGACGACCTCGGCCAACGCGTCGTCTCGGTTGCCGCCGGTGCGATCTTCACGTGCGCGCTGCTGGCGGATCACACCATCCGCTGCTGGGGTGGCAACGACTTCGGGCAGCTCGGCGTGGCGGCCGGGCCAAGGCACACCACCCCCGTCACCGTCACGGGGATCACCACGGCGACGGCCATCGCGGCCGGGTATGCCCACGTGTGCGCCCTGCTCGCCGACACGACCGTGAGCTGCTGGGGCTACGGCGTCGCCGGGCAGCTGGGCGACGGGCTCTCGACGACCCGTGCAACACCGGGCCCCGTCCCGGGTCTCACGGGCGTTACCGCGATCGCGGCGGCGGGCAGTGACACCTGCGCGGTGACGGGTGCCGGCGGTGTGGTCTGCTGGGGCGTCAACGTCTACGGGCACATCGGGGTGGATCCCGGCTCGCTCGGTGCCGCCTCCTCGCCCACGGTGATCTCCGGGCTGACCGGGGTCACCGGGATCGGCGTTGGCGAGCGGCACGCCTGCGCCATCACCACCGGGGGTGGCGTGAGCTGCTGGGGCCAGAACGGATCCGGCCAGCTGGGCGACGGCAGCACCACCAGCTCCTATGCACCGGTCGTCGTTGACATCGGCGGCATCGTGTCCATCAGCCCGGGCTTCTCCCACACGTGTGCGGTATCCGGGACAGGGACCGCCAGCTGTTGGGGCTACGGCCTTGACGGGGAGCTTGGCGGCGGCGTGGCCATCGCGTACGCGCCAACGCCGCTGGCGGTGCAGGGCGTCTCCACCGCGACCATGGTGAGCTCTGGCACCGGGCACAGCTGCGTCCGCCTCGCGGGAGGCGGCGTCAGCTGCTGGGGATTCAACCTGGCGGGCGAGGTTGGCACCGGCACCTTCTCGGCCGGCGAGGTGGCCCCGATCACGGTCGCACTGCCCGCAGGGTTGGCCGCGGCTGGGGTTGCCGCCGGCGGGGAGCACTCCTGCGCGGTGCTGGACGATGGCACGGCCCGTTGCTGGGGATCCAACCTCAACGCGGAGATCGGTGACGGCGAGGGGCTGGCGGACCGGTACCAGCCGGTGGCGACCGTGGGGATGCCAGGTCCCCTGGCAGCCGGTTCCCATGAGGTCTGCGTCCGTGCGAGTGACACGGTGGACAATGTCTCCGACGGCACCGCGTGCACATCGTTCGCCCTCACGCCTCCCGACACGTCGGGCCCCATCTTCAGCAAGGCCGCAGCCGTGGCTGTGCGGGTGGGCGCGGCGCTCCCCCTGGCCACGGCTTCCACGCCCATCCCCGTCACGGTCGCCTGGACCGCCTCGGACGCCGGCTCCGGCGTGGCCACGTACCTCGTGGAGCGGTCCGTGGCCGGTGGACCATTCGCCGTGGTGGCCACGATCCATGACGCGTCCGCCACCGGCTACGCCACCACGATGCCTGCGTCCGGGCTGGTGGCCTTCCGGGTCACCGCCATCGATGGGGCCGGAAATCACACGCCGTCCACCACGCCAACGCTGCGGCCGGGGCTGCTCCAGCAATCCGCCACCGCGGTCGTGAAGTCCGGCACCTGGCGGACGGTGTTGGCCGGCTCGTACTCGGGCGGGTCCGACGTCTACGGCGCGCTCAGGGGCGCAACGGCGACCTGCAGGGTCACCGCGCGGGCCGTTGCCCTGGTCTCCCAGAAGGGGCCAGGGCGCGGCTATGCCTGGATCTACGTGGACAACGTCCTCAAGGCGAGGGTGGACCTCTACAGGGCCTCGACGCAGTCGCGCGTGGTGGTATGGCAGTACGGGTGGGCGTCGTCCGGGGGGCACACCATTCGCGTCTGGGTGGCCGGCACGAGCGGTCGGCCGCGGGTGGACGTGGACGCCCTCGTGGTCGTCAAGTAGATCGCGGAGGTGGCATCGCGGATGGCTCCGCCGTGCCGCCCGCCCCGCCGTGCCGCCCGTTGCGTCCGTGGAGCGCGACGGTTTCGGTCCGGAATCATCGAGCGCACCATGCCGGCAGGGGTCCAGCGCCGGCCCGCCCGGGCGGGACCGGAGCCGCGCCGCGTGCTACCCTCTGGCCATCCTGATCGCCGGTCCCGTGAGGCCGGCATGACCGGTCCCGTGAGGCCGGGTAGGAGGTTTGACCAGCGCATGCGCACGCCTGCCTGCGGCGCGATCCTGCCGCGACACGCCGGGATCTGAGTGACTCTCCCACCGTCCACCGGACAGCTTCCCCTTCCGCGCGCCGACGCCATCGTCGACCCGAGGGTTGGAGATTCCGGTCCCGCGCTGCTCGCACTGGAGGACGGGACCGTCTTCCCGGGCATCGCCTTCGGCGCCCCCGCGGCCGCCGGCGGCGACCTCGTCGTCAACACCTCCCAGACCGGCTACCAGGAGATCGCCACGGACCCGTCCTACGCGGGGCAGGTGGTGGTCATGACGTACCCGCTGATCGGCAACTACGGCCGCCTCGCGGGGGACGACCAGAGCGAGCGCCCGTGGCTCCGCGGCCTCGTGGTGGCCCATGCGACGGCCGCCGTCCTGGACGACGCCCGCCAGCTCGCGACGCTGCTGCGCACGAACAACATCCCGGCGATCGCCGGCGTGGACACCCGCGCTCTCGCGCGCCGCCTCCGGACCACCGGCTGCCAGCGCGCGATCATCACGGCGCCCGGCATGACGGACCCCGCGGAGGCCATCCGCATGGCGCAGGGCGTGGCCCCCTGGGAGGACCAGGACTTCGTGGCCCAGGTCTCGCCGTCCGCCGTGAAGGAGCTGGGCGAGGACCCGAACGCGCCGCTGGTGGCCATCGTGGACTTCGGTCTCAAGGCCAACATCGTCAACAGCCTCCGGCGCCGCGGCGTCCGGGTGCGGATCCTGCCGCACACCTCCACCGCGGAGCAGGTGCTCGCGAGCGACGTCGCAGGTGTTGTGATGTCTCCCGGTCCCGGAGACCCGGCCCGGCTCCACGGCCCGGTCGCGCTGGCCAAGGCGCTCATCGAGGACGGCCGGCCGCTCCTGGGCATCTGCCTGGGCCACCAGATCATCGGCCGGGCCGCGGGCGCCGAGACCCGCAGGCTCCGCTTCGGCCACCACGGTGCCAACCACCCGGTCCAGGACCTGGACACGGGCTATGTGCAGGTGACCGCGCAGAACCACGAGGTCCAGGTGGTGGCGGACAACCTGCCGGAGAGCTCCGGCTTCCGCGTGAGCCAGGTCAACCTCAACGACCGCTCCGTGGAGGGTCTCCGCCACGAGACCAAGCCCATCGAGACCGTCCAGTACCACCCCGAGGGCGCGCCCGGGCCGCTTGACGCGCTCGCCGTCTTCGACCGGTTCGTGGACGCCTGCCGGAAGGGTGCCTGAGCGATGCGCCAGCCGCCCGTGATCGCCCACCGGCCGAAGCCGAAGTCCGTCCTCATCCTGGGCTCCGGGCCCGTGGTCATCGGCCAGGCCGCCGAGTTCGACTACGCCGGCACCCAGGCCTGCCGCGCCCTGCGCGCCGAGGGCGTCCGCACGATCCTCGTGAACTCCAACCCGGCGACCATCATGACGGACCCCACCGTGACGGACGCCGTCTATCTCGAGCCGCTCACCGTCCCCGCCATCGAACAGGTCATCGCCCGCGAGAAGCCGGAGGGCCTCCTGGCCGGGCTCGGCGGCCAGACCGCGCTGAACCTCGCGATGGCGCTGTCGGAGGCAGGTGTCCTGCAGCGCCACAACGTGCGCCTCCTGGGCACGCCCCTTGAGGCCATCCACATGGCGGAGGACCGCGAAGCCTTCCGCGACCTCCTGGACCGTCTCGGCCAGCCGTACGCCAAGTCCTCCATCGTGGAGGGCAGGGACGACGCGGAGCGCCACGCGAGCGCGCAGCAGGCGCTCGAGGAGATCGGCCTCCCGGCCATCGTCCGCCCGGCGTTCACGCTGGGTGGCACGGGCGGCGGCATCGTGGAGACCGTTGACGCCTACTGGGAGCGCATCCGAGCAGGTCTGCGCGCCAGCCCCATCAAGCAGGTGATGATCGAGCAGTACCTGTCTGGCTGGCAGGAGATCGAGTACGAGGTGATGCGCGATCACGAGGACACGTGCATCGCCGTCTGCTCCATGGAGAACGTGGACCCGCTGGGTGTCCACACCGGTGACTCCATCGTGGTCGCCCCGGTCCAGACCCTCACGGACACGGTCCACCAGCGCCTGCGCAGCGCCGCGCTCGCAATCATCCGCGGCCTGGGCGTGGAGGGCGGCTGCAACGTCCAGTTCGCGCTCTCCCCGGACAGCAGGGACTACGCCGTCATCGAGGTCAACCCCCGCGTCTCGCGCTCGTCCGCGCTCGCGTCCAAGGCCACGGGCTACCCGATCGCCCGCGTCGCCGCGCAGATCGCCGCCGGCCGCAGCCTCGCCGAGATCCCGAACGTGGTCACCGGCACCACGGTGGCCGCCTTCGAGCCCGCCCTTGACTACGTGGTGGTCAAGCTGCCGCGCTTCCCGTTCGACAAGTTCCCCACCGCAGACCGCCGCCTGGGCTCCCAGATGAAGGCCACGGGCGAGGTCATGGCGATCGACCGCACCTTCGGCGCCGCGCTCAACAAGGCCCTCCGCGGCCTCGAGCAGGCGGGGGCCGGGCCGCTCGGCGAGAACCCGGACTGGGCCTGGACCTTCGACTACCTCGCGTCCGTCTACGGCGGCGTGAGCCACGAGGACGAGGGCGACGGGATCCGCGTGGGCGTGGGCGGCCTGGACAGCCTCACGATCGACGACGCGCCCATCCGCTGGCTGGACAAGGACGGGACCGCCTGCGAGAGCACGCGCCTGGCCCAGCGCTCCGCCGCGGGGATCGTGCTGAAGAAGTTCCTGGAGCCGTCCGACTCGCGCCTCTGGCGCGTCCTGGGCCTGCTGCGCCGCGGCGTCCCCCAGGAGGTGATCCGCCGGGTCACGGGCATCAACAACTGGTTCCTCTCCGAGATGGGCCGCAACATCGCCCTCGAGGCGGACGTCCGCACGGCTGGCGCGAGGCTCGCGGACCCGGAGGACGGGGAGGGGACCGCGCTCCTCGCCACGGTGAAGCGGGCGGGCTTCGCAGACCGGGACCTCGCCACGCTCGCGGGCGTGCCGGAGGCGGCCATCCGCGGAACCCGCCAGGCCCTGGGCCTCGTCCCCGGCTATGCGATGGTGGACACGTGCGCCGCGGAGTTCGCCGCGGAGACGCCGTACTTCTACTCCACGTACGCCGCCACGGGCTCCGTCCCCGAGGCGCCGCCCGTCCAGCGGCCCGCCGCGCTCGTCATCGGGTCCGGCCCGGTGCGCATCGGCCAGGGCATCGAGTTCGACTACTGCGCCGTCCAGGCCGCCGACGTCCTCCGCCGCGAGGGCTGGAGCGCCGTGATGGTGAACTCCAACCCGGAGACCGTCTCCACGGACTTCGACGCGTCCACGCGCCTCTACTTCGAGCCGCTGGACCCGGAGTCCGTCCGGTCCATCATCGGCTTCGAGAGCATGGACGCCGTGCGCGAGGACGGGAC
>CAIYZX010000673.1 GCA_903930745.1 uncultured Chloroflexota bacterium
CCGGCACGCGGTGCTCCGCGGCGAGGGCGACCACGGCGGCGAGCTCGTCCGCGTCCCGCGGCGCCACCACGGCGGCGGGCAGCACGCGGTAGTTGGAGGCGTCCGACGAGTAGAGGGCCCGGGTTCCACGATCCGCGAGGATGGCGCCGCGGATGGTGCGGCGGAGCGCCGGGAGGAGCGCGTCAGCGCGCTCGAGGGCATGAGCGGATGCCGATGCAGGCGAGGTGGATGCCGATGCGGCGGAGCCCGATGCCGGTTCCGATGCTGCCGGGGTGACGATGGCCGTGCCTCTGGCGGGGCGACAACCCCACTAGGGTACGGGCGCGCGCTCAGGCGCGGGCAGCCTCAACGGCGGCGGCATGCGTGACAGTCTTGGCGGGCCAACGGCGAGCGGCCATGCGACGCGACCTCCAGTGCAGCGGTGCCGGTCGCCAGCCGGCGCAACCAGGCCATCGGATGGTGCCCGAGGCAAAGTCCTACACGGTGTAGGACAATCTGCCGTGCTGTTGTCAGGGAACCCGCGCAACGTCCCCACGATCCGTGTAGGCCGTTGCGCACGGGTTCGCTCCGCTCCCCGGAGCACGCCGGGACATGGGTCAGGGCAGCAGGTGGAAGACGTGCCTCCAGGAGCCGTCCGCGTTGTGGAACGTCTCCGCCCAGCCGCGGGCGCCGGCATAGATCCCGGAGCCACCGATGACCGGGCGGATCACCGCCGTGCCGGGGGCGATGGTGGTGGCGTCCTTGGGATACGAGCTCTCGCCGCCGATGACCAGCTGGTCCTCCGGCTTCGCGAACGAGCAGATGAGATACGCAGAGCGGATCTCATCGCCGGAGGCCGCGACCTCCGTGGTGGTGAGCGTGCCGCGGAGGTTGCCGATGGCGGCGCCCGAGGCGTCGGTGAGCTGCGCGGAGAAGACGCGGACATCGCCCGGGGTGGCGGCGCCATCGGTGACGAGGTCCACCGTGGCGGTGGGAGCGCCATGGAAGACGGTGACCTCCTTGGCGGCGCCGGACGAGGCGCACGCGGCGAGGCCGGAGACCACGACCGCCAGGGCGGCGAGGGACAGCACGAGACGGCGAAGGGACACGGGTGAAGCCTCTGGTGACTGCGGGACGCGACGCCCGGCCACCTGCCGGGAGCGACGGTGCCCGGATGCTGCCGCACGGGCACGGCGACCGATGTAGGACTGCAGCCCCGGCGAGCGTGGGATGGAGCCGCCCCGTTGACATCGAGCGCCCGTGGGTGAGATAGTTGCACACGCAATCACTTGCCGAAGCAACGAACGACCGCACGAACGAGGGAACACGGCATGCCCGCCGTCAGCGTCGACGACCTCTCCATCCTCCCCCGCGTCCCCGTCCCGGACGCCATGGTCGCGCGGCATCGGCCGGTCAAGACCCTGACCACCGCGCCGTCCGGCTTCGAGGGCGAGGGCTTCCCGGTCCGCCGCGCCTTCGCCGGCGCCGCGCTCGAAGACCTGGATCCGTTCATCCACCTGGACCAGATGGGCGAGGTGGAGTACGCGCCGGGCGAGCCCAAGGGCACGCCGTGGCACCCGCATCGCGGCTTCGAGACCGTCACCTACATGCTGGACGGCGTCTTCGAGCACGGCGACAGCAACGGCGGTGGCGGCGTCATCACCAACGGCGACACGCAGTGGATGACGGCCGGGGCCGGGATCCTGCACATCGAGCGCCCGCCGGAGTGGCTGGTGGCCAGCGGCGGCCTGTTCCACGGCTTCCAGCTCTGGGTGAACCTGCCCGCGGCCCAGAAGATGGCAGCGCCGCGCTACCAGGACATCCGCGCGTCGCAGGTGGCGCTCCTCTCCTCGCATGACGGCGGCACGCTGGTGCGCGTCATCGCGGGCGAGGTGGCGGGGCACGCGGGCCCGGGTTCCACGTACACGCCCATGACCCTGCTCCACCTCACGCTGGCGCCGGGCACGTCCATCACGCTCCCCTGGCGTGCGGACTACAACGCGCTGGGCTACGTGCTGGCCGGGCGTGGGACGGTGGGCCACGAGGGCCGGCCGGCGCGCATGGGCCAGCTCGCCGCCTTCGGTCCCGGCAACGCGATCACGTTCACCGCGGACCGGGCGCAGGAGCAGCGGGCGCCAACCATGGACGTGCTGGTGCTGGGCGGCCGGCCCATCCGGGAGCCCATCGCGTGGATGGGGCCCTTCGTGATGAACACGCGCGACGAGATCTACCAGGCCATCTCGGACTACCAGGCCGGGCGGATGGGCCAGATCCCGGCGGTGCACGCCGCACCCACCACGCTCCAGGAGGCGAACCAGCCGGACGGCGGGCAGGCCTGACCCCGACCGGACAGCGGGATATCCTCCCCGTCTCGCCCGAACCCATCGGGCCTCGCGCCCCACAGTCAGAGGCGGCACCCGTGACCGAGACCCGCGACGTCATCCTGGACATGGACACGGGCATCGACGATGCCATCGCGATCCTGTTCCTCGCCTCGCGGCCCCACGTGCGCATTGCCGCCGCGGGCTCCGTCCACGGCAACACGCCCGCGGATGCGGCCGCGGACAACCTCCGGCGCGTCCTGTCCCTCGTGGGCCTCCCGGACGTCCCGGTTGCCATGGGCGCCGTCCGCCCGCTGGTCCGTCCCCCGCACTTCGCAGGCGAGGTCCACGGCGACGACGGCCTCGGCAACACCACGGGCGGCACCCCGGCCCCCGGCGCCAACACCGGCGAGAGCGCCCCGGAGCAGCTGGTCCGCCTCGCCCGCTCCGCGCCGGGCCGGTATGACCTGCTGGCCACCGGGCCGCTGACGAACGTGGGCATCGCGCTCATCCTGGAGCCGGAGCTGCCGCGCCTGCTGCGCAGCGTCACGGTCATGGGCGGCGCGGCCGATGCGTCCGGGAACATGTCACCGCTGGCGGAGGCCAACATCTGGCATGACCCGGAGGCCGCGAAGCTGGTCTTCGACGCCCCGTGGCCCGTCACCATGGTGGGCCTGGACGTGACGATGCGCACCTACCTGGACGAGGATGCGATCGCGCGCCTGGCCGCCGGCACGTCCGAGAAGGCGAAGTTCGCCACCGCGATCCTGCGCCACTACCTGGACTTCTACGAGATGATCAGCGGCCGCCGCGCCTGCCCGCTCCACGACCCCACCTCCGCCGCGGTCCTGGCCAACCCGGAGTACATCGTGGAGGCGTACGCCGCGAACGTGGACGTGGCCTGCTCGGACGACGCGCGCGGCACCACCATCGTGGACCGGCGCGCCAACGGCCGCCCGGCGTTCCTCACCCGGGAGCCCGCCACGCGCGTGATCACGCGGGTGGACGTGGAGCGCTTCCGCGAGGACCTCGTCAGCACGCTCCTCGCCTGACCCATGGCGACGATGGAGCTTGGCCTCTACAGCTTCGGCGAGCTGGGCGACGCCGCGGATCCGCGCGAGCGGCTGCGCAACCTGGTGGAGGAGATCGTCCTCGCAGACCAGGCAGGCCTGGACGTCTTCGGCGTGGGCGAGCACCATCGGCCGGACTTCGTGGTCTCCGCCCCGGCCGTCGTCCTCGCGGCGGCCGCGGAGCGCACATCCCGGATCCGGCTCTCATCGGCGGTCAACGTCATCTCGTCCGATGACCCGGTCCGCGTCTTCCAGCAGTTCGCCACGCTGGATCTCCTCTCCGGCGGCCGTGCGGAGATCATGGCCGGCCGGGGCTCCTTTATCGAGAGCTTCCCGCTCTTCGGCTTCGATCTCCACGACTACGACAGCCTGTTCACCGAGGCGCTGGAGCTGCTCCTGCTGCTCCGCGAGTCGGAGCACGTGACGTGGCCGGCCGGGCGGCACCGCGCCGCCATCGACAACCGCGGCGTCTATCCGCGCCCGCTCCAGGACCCGCTGCCCGTCTGGATCGCGGTGGGCGGCACGCCGGAGTCCGTGATCCGCGCGGGCGGCCTGGGGCTCCCGCTGGCCATCGCGATCATCGGCGGCATGCCGGAGCGCTTCGCGCCCCTCGCGGACCTCTTCCGGCGCGCGGCGGCGGCCCACGGCCACGAGACCGCGCCGAAGCTCTCGATCAACTCCCACGGGTACATCGCGGAGACGTCCCAGCAGGCCGCGGACGAGGCCTTCCCGCCCCTCCAGGCGATGATGAACCGCATCGCCCGCGAGCGCGGCTTCTCGCCCATGACCCGCGCGTCCTTCGACGCCTCACGCTCCCTGCGCGGCGCGGACCTGGTGGGCTCGCCGGACGAGGTGGCGGAGAAGATCCTCTTCCAGCACGACCTGTTCAACCACGACCGGTTCCTGCTGCAGATCATCGGCGGCGGGATGCCGCACGCGCAGGTGC
>CAIYZX010000674.1 GCA_903930745.1 uncultured Chloroflexota bacterium
AGCTTCGTGATGGCGACGCGGGCAACCTCGCGGCGGACCGGGTCGAAGCCGGAGAGCACCACGGTCTCCGGGGTGTCGTCGATGATCAGGTCCACGCCGGTGGCCTGCTCGAGGGCGCGGATGTTGCGCCCCTCGCGGCCGATGATGCGGCCCTTCATCTCGTCGCTGGGGAGATGGACCACCGTGACGGTGTGCTCCGCGGTGTGGTCCGCCGCCACGCGCTGCATGGCCGTGACGATGACCTCGCGGGCCTTCTCCTGGGCCTCGTCGCGGGCGCGCCGCTCGATGCTCCGGGCGAGCTTGACCGCGTCGTGCTCCGCCTCCTCGCGGATGGCCTCGAGCAGGATGCCCTTGGCGTCCTCTGCGGAGAGTCCGGAGACCTTCTCGAGGGCTGCGACACGCTCCTGGTTGAGGCGGCTGAGCTCGTCACGAGCCCGCTCCACCTCGCGCTCACGGTCCACGATCTTGCGGCTCTTCTCCTCGAGCATGTCGGCACGCTGGTCCAGCTGCTCGTCACGCGAAAGGAGGCGGCGCTCAAGGCCCTGGAGCTCGCCACGCTTGGCGCGGGCCTCGTCCTCGGCCTCGCGCTGCAGCCGAAGCTTCTCGTCCTTGGCCTCGAGGATCATGTCCTTCTGCTGCGCCCTGGCCTCCGCGACGATGCGGGCGGCCTTGTCCTGGGCAGCCTTGAGGGTCTGGTTGCTCAGCGTTCCGCGGGCGATGAAGCCCACGACCACGCCGACGACGCCCGCGGCCACAATGGCCGCGACGGCGGCGAGCACGTCCATCTTCGGTTCCTCCCGCCCGCGGGAATTGTGCCCGGGGCGCTGGTTGAGACTGTTGGCGAGTCTCGCGGAACCTGCTCTCGATTGGGCTCGGCGACCGGACCGCCCTGTGGCGTTCGCGTCCGGCCAAAGCAGGATCCGTGGCTCTTCCCGGGACGGCCCGAAGGTCCGGCGCCGGGTGTGCGTAGCCTACTACGGAACGGCGCTTCGCCACGCGGACGTGGGTGCTGGATCCTGATGGGCGGTCGCGTCAGTCATCCCGACCAGGAGCCTGGCCGGCATCCCCGTCGTCGGATCCCCCCAGCGAGGCGACAACCCGCCGCGCGACCAGTGAGCAGACCCCGGGCGAGAAGCCGTTCCGGGCCAGCATCGCGTACGCCTTCTGCATGCGCCGGCGGTAATCCGGCTCCCTCGACAGCGCGGCCCGCTTGCGGTCGAGGAGCCGCTCCGCCGCGGCCTCGTCGGCGTTGTCCGGGACCAGGTCACCGGCCGCCTCGGCGAACGTGGCGGCGGCGTCCCGGCGCTCCTCGATGACCGCGTCCACGGTCTCGCGGTCAACCCCCTTGCGCCCAAGCTCCAGGCGCAGGGCGTGCTCGCCACGTGGCCTGGAGCGGTCCCTGGACTCAACCCAGGAGCGCGCGAAGGCCTCGTCGTCCAGGTAGTGGAGCGTGTGCAGCCGGCCGATCGCCTCCTCGATCAGCTCCGACCGGTAGCCCAGCCGCGCCAGCTTCTGGCGGACCTCCGCTTCGGAGCGGGAGCGCGCCTCCAGGAACCGCGCCGCCGCGTCCAGGACCGTGGCGACGTCGTCAACGGCCCCGCGCTCATCGCGACGCTCCGCCGGCGTGGGTTTCCGGGAACGCGGACGGGCGCCGGTGCCCGGCGCCCGTCCCTCGTCCATCGTGACCTCGCCGCCGCGCGGCGCCGGAGGCTACTCGGCCTCCTCGATCCCCTCCACGGGGAGCGCGACATCGCTCATCCTGCTGCGGATCTTGCGCTCCACGTCCGCGGCGACGTCCACGTTGCTCTTGAGGAACTCCTTGGCCGCCTCACGACCCTGGCCCAGGCGCGTGTCGCCGAAGTTGAACCAGGCGCCGGTCTTGGCCACGACGTCCATCGCCACACCAACGTCCAGCAGGCCGCCCTCGCGGCTGATGCCCTCGCCGTACATCACGTCGAACTCCGCGACGCGGAACGGCGGGGAGACCTTGTTCTTCACGACCTTCACGCGAACGCGGTTGCCCACGCTCTCCGTGCCGCTCTTGATGGTCTCCACGCGGCGGATGTCCAGGCGGACCGAGGCGTAGAACTTGAGCGCGCGGCCGCCCGGCGTGGTCTCGGGGTTGCCGAACATGACGCCGATCTTCTCGCGGAGCTGGTTGGTGAAGATCAGCGAGGTGTTGGAGCGGGACACGGCGCCGGTGAGCTTGCGCAGCGCCTGGCTCATGAGCCGGGCCTGGATGCCCACGAAGCTGTCGCCCATCTCGCCCTCGATCTCCGCCCGGGGCACGAGGGCCGCCACGGAGTCCACGACGACGCAGTCCACGCCGCCGGAGCGGATCAGGGTCTCGGTGATCTCCAGCGCCTGCTCGCCGGTATCCGGCTGGGAGACGAGGAGCTCGTCCACGTTCACACCGCAGGCGCGGGCGTACGCGGGATCGAGCGCATGCTCGACGTCGATGAAGGCGGCGATGCCGCCGCGCCGCTGGGCCTCTGCGATCACATGCTGGCAGAGGGTGGTCTTGCCCGATGATTCGGGGCCGAAGACCTCGATGATGCGGCCACGGGGCACGCCGCCGACGCCAAGCGCCAGGTCCAGCGCGATGGACCCCGTGGGGATCGACTCGATCTGCATCTTCTCGGCGGAGCCGAGCTTCATGATGGAGCCGCGGCCGAACTGCTTCTCGATCGCGAGGATCGCGGCATCAACCGCACGCCCTCGCTCGGCAGTGGCCTTCTCTGCAGCCTTGTCTGGGCCCTGGTCCTTGCCGGAGATGCTCATGCTGTCCTCGCTCCCTTGGGTCTTGCGGCGACCCAGGGAAGGAGGCGATCTCCTGCCGTGGGGCGACCTAGCCCTCGGACTCCTCGGACCGGGGCTTGCGGGCCTTCTTGATGACCTCCGCCTGCTGCGGAGGCTCCGAAAGCGGCGCGAGCTTCGGTGCGGCCGACTTGTCCTTCGGCTTCTTCTTGACTTCCTTGTGCGGGCGATCCCGAGATCCCATGCTTCCCGCCTTCATGGTGTGCGGACAGTACCGACGCGGACTTCACGCGCGCTTACCTGCCACTTCGCTGCCACTCATCCGGACCGCGCGTTCGCGCAGCTCGGCCAGTTGGTCAGGGAAGGTTCCGGCATGGATTGCAGCGC
>CAIYZX010000675.1 GCA_903930745.1 uncultured Chloroflexota bacterium
CAGGCGGCCGGGTGCCGGTGCGGTGGGTCAGCCCCCGGAGACGGCCGGGATGACGTGGACCGTGACGCCGTCCGAGACCGGCGTGTCCAGGCCCGCGAGGTCGCCGTCCACGAAGAGGTTCAGGTGCTCGCGGATGGACGGCCCGGCGTCGAGGATCCGGTTGGCGAAGCCCGGGACGCGGGCGTCCACGTCCCGGATCACGTCAAGCACGGTGGCGCCGGCCGCCGGCACCCGCCGGTCCACGCCCGGAAAGAGCGCGACGAGCGAGCGGGGCAGCGCGACGGTCACGCGCGTGGCAGCCTCAGTCAAGGACGAGCGACTCCACGGACCAGATGGGCGGCATGTTGTCGACCAGGAGGCTCCAGGTCTCACCCTCGTCGATGGACCCGTACACCTGGCCTGTGCTCGTGCCGAAGTAGACGCCCACCGGGTCGTGGTGGTCCACGGCCATCGCCTCGCGCAGCACGCCGATGTACGCCTGCTCCTGCGGCAGCCCCTCGCCGGATCGGATCCAGGTTGCACCGCCGTCGTGCGTCCGCCACACGGCCGCCTTGCCGTCCACCATGAAGCGGCCATCCTGCGGCTCGCTCAGCGGGATCGTCCACGCGGTCTGCGGGTCCCTCGGGTGCCCGCTCATCACGAAGCCGAACTCCGTGGGCAGCCCCTCGGTGATCTCCGTCCACGCCCGGCCGCCATCGTCAGACCGGTAGACGCCGCAATGGTTCTGCTGGAACAGCGTCTGGTCCGTGCCGGCGGCGAGGGTTGCCTTGTGCACGCACTGGCCCCACTCGGGCAACGGGTTCTCCGGCCAGAAGCCCGCGCGGACGCCCCTGTTGCGGGTCTCCCACGTGGCGCCGCCGTCCTCGGTGGCGAAGACGCCCACGGACGAGATGCCAACCCAGACACGGTCCGGGTCAACGGGGTGGGGGATGATCGTGTGCAGGATCAGGCCGCCGTTGCCGCCGAACCAGCCTTCGCGGGTGGGATGGTTGGTGAGGCCCTCCACGTGCTCCCACGTGGTGCCCCCATCGCGACTCCGGAATAGGCCCGCGGGCTCCACGCCGGCCCAGATCACCCCGTGGGCCGCCGCCACGTTCCAGACCGTCTTGACCTTGGGGCCGGCATCGCCGTACGTGAGTCCCTCGGACGAGTGGGTCCACGTGGCGCCCAGGTCGTCGCTGCGCCAGACCGCCGGTCCCCACCACGGGTTGCCGGCGGCGGCGAGGAGCGCGTTGGTGCCGGGCTCCACGCTGATGTCGTGCACGGGCCAGCCCTCGCAGAGCGGGCCGCGCAGGGACCAGGAGCGGCGGTCGCCGCCGTCCTCGAGCAGGAAGGCCCCCTTGGGGGTGCCGAGCAGCAGCAGGGTTCGCGGGGACATGGCGTACTCCGGGTACTCGTTGGGACGCGTCGGGTGTGCGCAGGGTACGCTCCTTCGCCGGATAGGGTGCGCGGGCGCTCCGACGCAGGAGGACGGGATGGGCGAGAAGACCGTGGCGCAGAAACTGCTGGTGAAACCGGGCACCGCGGTGTGGCTGTCAGACCCCGACCGGGCGGATCTGCTGGGCGCCCTGCCGGAGGGCGTGCGCCTCATCAACCAGCTGGCGGACGCCGGCGTTGGCATCGTGATCGCGGCGAGTGCGGCCGAGGTGGCAGCGCAGATGGCGGCTCGCCGTGACGAGCTGGCGGCGCTCCCGGTGCTCTGGTTCCTCTACCCGAAGGGCGGGCGCGCGGACATCAACCGCGACACGCTGTGGCGACAGCTGGCGCCCCACGGGATCCGTCCGATCACGCAGGTGGCCGTTGACGACGTCTGGTCTGCGCTGCGCTTCCGGCCGCTCAAGGACGATGAGGCGCCGTTCCAGGGCGGTTGAGGCGGGAGATCAGCCGAACCAGGTCTCGCCTTCCTCGTAGGACACGATGGTCATGACGAGGATCTTCCGGATGGACTCCGGGGGTAGCGCGGTCCGGCGGGAGATGAGGTCCGCCATGCGGCCCGGATCGTTGCC
>CAIYZX010000676.1 GCA_903930745.1 uncultured Chloroflexota bacterium
AACATCCAGCGTGCGACGAAGTCCGAGCTCTGGGCTCGCGGGGAGAAGGTCCAGCTGACCTGGAACCCTGACCACACCTTCGTCGTTGAGGCGTCCGGGACGCCGGTCCCCGACGAGACCGAGTAGCCACGGACGGAGGAGGAACACCTTGGACCGCAGCACCCTGACCACGCCCGTCACCCGCCGCCAGGTCCTGGCCGGCGGCGCCCTCACCTCGCTCGCCGCATTCCTCGCGGCCTGCGGCACCAAGGGCACTGCCACGGACGCTCCCGCCACGGAGGCACCGGCCACCGAGGCGCCGGTCGCGAGCAACGGCGCCACGCCCGCCCCGGCCACCGACGGTCCGGCCGCCACCCCCAGCGCGGAGCTGAACTTCGCCAACTGGTCCTACTACATCGACATCGCCGGCGACGACACCTCGAAGCACCCGTCCATCGACGGCTTCACCTCGCTGTTCGGGACCACGGTCCACTACCAGGAGGTCATCGAGGGCAACGAGGACTTCGTCGCCACCATCAAGGACGCCCTCAACACGGGCAAGGACACCGGCTGGGACATCGTCACGCTGACGGACTGGATGGCTGCCCGCCTCATCCGCCTCGGCTGGATCGAGGCGTTCAACCCGGCGAACGTCCCGAACCTGGTCGCCAACATCAAGGACGTCTACAAGGACGTGGACTGGGACCCGAACGTGGCCCACCACGCCCCGTGGCGCTCCGGACTCACGGGCCTCGGGTTCGACAGCGAGGTCACGGGCGACCTGACCAGCCTCGCCGCTCTGTTCGTGCCCGGCGATGGCACCACCGGCAAGGTGGAGTACCTCACCGAGATGCGCGACGCGGTGGGCCTTGCGATGCTGTACCTCGGGCTCGAGCCGGCCAAGCCGGACCGCGCCGGCTGCGATGCGGCGATCGCCCTGATGCAGAAGGCCAAGGAAGACGGCGTGGTCCGCGATGTGAAGGGCCAGTCGTACACCGAGGATCTCAAGAGCGGCGACGCTGCGGTCGCCATGGCCTGGTCCGGCGACATGGTGCAGGCCCAGATCGACAAGGCCTCGCTCAAGTTCGTGCTCGCGGACGAGGGCGGCATGCTCTGGACGGACAACATGATGATCCCCAAGGGCGCCGCCCACACCGGGACCGCCGAGCTGCTGATCAACTACTACTACGACCCCGAGGTCTCCGCGATGGTCTCGGCGAGCGTGGACTACATCTCCCCGGTGAACGGCAGCGACGCGCTGCTGCCGGCGGAGAAGAAGGACAGCCCGCTGATCAACCCGCCCGCGGAGTGGACGCCCAGGATCCACATCTTCGGCGCCCTCTCCGAGGAGGACGAGGCGTACTTCAACGAGCAGTTCGCCAAGGTGATCGGCGTCGGCTGATCTCCGGCATCCCCCGGCCCCTGCACGAGGTCCCCACGTGGGCGTCTGGCTGAAGCGCCATTCCTGGATCACGCCGTTCGCGCTGCTGGCGCCCGGCATGATCTGGCTGACCGTGTTCTACGTGTTCCCGGGCGTCCAGATGCTGATCTCCAGCTTCTGGAGCGGCTCGCTGGAGAAGGGCTTCACCTTCTCCCTGGAC
>CAIYZX010000677.1 GCA_903930745.1 uncultured Chloroflexota bacterium
CAGGGGACGGGGCGGGTGCCTTCGGCGCGGGAGTGGACGCCCCGGGTCCGGCGGACGCAGCGGCCTTCGGCGGGGCCTTCGGGGCGGGCCTTGGCGCCGGCGCATCCGGGATCGCGGTCGCCTCTCGATCGATGGTCGCCATCGCCTCGTCGCGAGCCGCGGCCGCACCGGCTCCGGCGGCAGCCTCCTCGGCCACGTCGCGGAGGATCGCGGAGCGCGCGCCCGCACCACCGGCCCGTGTCCGGGCGGCCAGCATTCCCTCGGCGGTCCTGGTCCGCGCAGCCACGCGCCGGCCACGGACCGTGTCAGAGATCCACTGGCGCGCATCGGCCAGCTCGCGGCGGCCCAGGGAGACGCGTCGCAGCGCCACGTCCAGCGGCCACAGCAGCAGCGCGAGGACCAGGAGCCACGGCCAGAGGTCCGTGTAGTGGCTGGTCAGGCGCAGGTCGTGCTCCCAGACCAGCGCCGGGTCATCCGCCACGGCCCCGCCGGTCGCCGCGCGGATCGCCGCGAGCAGCGGCTCGTTGGAGCCCAGCAGCCGGTACTCGGCAGGGGTGGGGGCAACGAGGCCCAGCGTCCGCCCCAGCGGCTGGATCCCGGGCTTCGTCTGCGTCACGCGGACCGCGTAGGCGCCACTCTGCAGTGACGTCACCGGCACCTCGTAGACGCCCGGCGCCACCTGCGAGAGGTCCACCGTCACGGGCTCGAGATCCGGGCCCACCATCGCCACGGACGTGGCGTAGAAGTCACGCGGCGAGCCATCGGCGTTCACGCTCTCCACGCGGAGGTACGTGCGGGCGCCGCGGTCCACGAATGACGCCTCGATTCCGCCGCTCTCCTCGCCCGGGAAGGTCCAGCCCACCATCTGGCTGAAGAACTTCGTGAAGCCCTGCCAGCCGATCCAGCTCTTCGCCCACCGGCCCGTCGCATCGGACGTCCAGGCCACCGCGCGCCCCAGGCCGTACTGCCACTGGGCGAGAACAGGGTCGTCGCGCGTGCTGACGAGGACCGTCTGCGCGGCGGGCTTGGCCGTGGTGCCGTTGTAGCCCAGGAGCTGCGGCAGGCCGCCCTCCAGGCCCCGGAGGATGGGGGATGTGGAGGTCTGGATCGCGAAGAACGCCTCCTCCACGATCTGCTGGCCCTGGACCTGCTGCGTCTCCTTGAGGAAGATGTCCGGGATGCTCGCCGGGTTCGCGGCCGCGTAGAACCGCCCGCCGCCGGCCTTCGCCAGCTGCTCCAGGAACGGGTTGGCGCCGCCGCCCGCGCCCACGGTGGAGAGCGTGATCCCGTCTGCCTTCATCTTGGCCAGGATCTCGTCGTAGGCTCCGCTGCTGGACCAGCCGTCCGTGAGCAGGATGATGTGGCGGCGCGTGGCCGTGGCCTTCTCCAGCGACTGGACCGCCTGGTCAAGGCCCGCGTAGATGTTCGTCTGGCCCTCGGGCTTGATCCCGGCGAGGGACGCCTGGAGGTCCGTGAGGCCGCCCAGCGGCGCGGTCTGGACCACCCAGTGCGCGGCCTGGTCGAACGCCACCACGCCCAGCTCGTCCTTCTGGGTCAGCGCGGAGGCGGCCCGGAGGATGGCCTCCTTGCCGATGTCCGTCTTCTTGACGCCGCTGATGCCGGAGCCGCCGCCCATGCCGTTGCCGAAGCTGTTGCAGTGGCAGGCGTCCATGGACCCGGACTTGTCGATGACCACCACGAGAGCCACGTCCGGCTGCTTCTGCCGGTCGCGGACGCCCATGTCCACCGGCAGCGTCTCCTCGAGGGGCGTGTCCGTGTACCCGCCGGCGCCGTACGCCTTGGGGCCGCCCACCACCACGAGACCGCGGCCCAGGTCACGCACGTAGACCTGGAGCGCCGCCAGCTGCTTGTCCGACAGGCGCAGGCGCGGGACGTCAACCAGCACGATGGAGTCGTAGTCCGCGAGCGCGGCGAGGTCCTCGGGGATCGCCTCCGGGATGACCGTGTCCACGGTCTGGCGCTCGGTCTTGAGCGCCTCCACCAGCTGCTTCGCCACCTCCTCGTCGCCCTTGGCAACGAGGACCCGCGGCTCGCCCTTCACGATGGTGTTGGCGTCCGCCCGGTCGTTCTGGTTGAACGTGTCGCGGGCGGCCTCCACCACGATGCGGAAGCGCAGGAACCCTGCGTCCCTGGGCTGGAACTCGAACTGGACGTGGTTGGGGCCCGCGGCGAGGTTGGCCTGCAGGGTCTTCGCCAGCTCGCCGTTCACAAAGAGGCGGATGGTGGCGGGCTGCGCCACCGTGGACGTGATGTCTGCGGCCACGGTGATGGACTCGCCCAGGCGCGCGGTGGAGGGCGACGTCGCCCGCTCCACGAGGACCTCGTCGCGGCCCGCCAGGCCCGTCAGGTGCGTCTGGACCTGGATGCCCCGGGCGGCGGCGAGGGCCGCCTCGGACTGGCCGGAGCCCGTGGTGTCGTTGCCGTCCGAGAGGAGGACGATCCGCTTCTGGGCGTCGTCCGGGAAGAGGGCGGCGGCCAGGCGCAGCGCGGCACCGATGTCCGTGGCGCCCTGGGTGGGCGTGGAGGCCAGGCGGTCCAGCTCCTCCAGGTCCGCGGGCAGCCGCTCCACGAGCGCGTCGCCGCCGAAGGCCACGATGCCCGCCAGGTCGTCGTCCTTGCGCTCGGCAAGGGAGGCCCTCAGGTAGGCGAGCGCCTCCTCGCGGCCGGCCGTGCCCACGGAGTCGGACATGTCCACCACGTAGACAACCGCCATCCGGTCCACGGGCATGACCAGCTGGAAGCCCGCGAGGGCGCCCACGAGCCCGGCGAGGAGCAGCGAGCGGATGACCAGCGCGGCGCGCCGGCGGCCCTTGCCCATGCGGCGGCGCGACAGCATGTGGAGGACCACCACCACCGCGAGCAGCGGCGGCAGCAGGAGGAGCGCAAGGGGGGCGTCGAACGCGATGCCCATCAGCGG
>CAIYZX010000678.1 GCA_903930745.1 uncultured Chloroflexota bacterium
CGTTCGCCGGGTTCTCGAACTGCATCGGCAGCCAGGCGCCGGGGGTCTGCTCCACGATCTCGCGGGCCCGGGCGATGGCGCCCTTCATGCCCAGCTCGCGCGGGGTCAGGTCAAGCTCCGCGCCGTACGCCGCGACGATCTTGCGCCGCTCGATGGACATGGACTCCGGCATGACGAGGATCAGCCGGTAGCCCTTGACCGCCGCGGCGAGGGCAAGGCCGATGCCGGTGTTGCCGGACGTGGGCTCCACGATGACGCCGCCGGGCGCCAGGACCCCGCTCCGCTCGGCGTCCTCGATCATCGCGAGGCCGATGCGGTCCTTGATCGAGCCGCCCGGGTTCTGGCGCTCGGACTTCGTGTAGACCGTCACACGGTCGCCGAAGAGCTTGTTGATCCGGATGTGCGGCGTGTTGCCGATGGTCTCGAGCACGCTGTTGAACTTGGCCATGGGACGCTCCCTCCTGGTGTGGTTGGGCTAGATCGAGAAGTCGGTGCCGTCGAGCACGTCCGCCTGGGTGCGGACCTTGACGGCGCTCTGGTGGTAGACGAGCGAGTTCGGGGGCACCGAGTGGGTGAGCCACACGGAGCCGCCGATGATGGAGTCACGCCCGATGACCGTGTCGCCTCCCAGCACCGTCGCGTTGGCGTAGATCACGACGCCGTCCTCCAGCGTCGGGTGGCGCTTGGACCCCGCCTTGTCCTTGCTCACCGAGAGGGCGCCCAGCGTGACGCCCTGGTAGAGCTTGACGTGGTTGCCGATGATCGCCGTCTCGCCGATGACCAGGCCCGTGCCATGGTCGATGCAGCAGCTGCGGCCGATGGTGGCGCCCGGGTGGATGTCGATGCCCGTTCGCCCGTGGCTGATCTCGCTGATCATCCGGGGCAGGATCGGCACGCCGAGGCGGTGCAGGGCGTGGGCGATGCGGTGGAACGCCAGGGCGGCGAAGCCCGGGTACGCCAGGACGATCTCGGCTGCGCCGTGCGCAGCGGGATCGCCGGCCTCGATGGCCTCGACGTCGTGGCTGAGCGCCTCGTGGATTGCCGGCAGGTGCTCCAGGAACCGGTCCACGAGCGCGTGGGGCGTGTCCGGCAGCTTGTCCTCCAGCGGGCGGAGGACCGGGACGAAGGCGGCGTGGAGGGCGTCGAACTCGTCCTGGACGTGGGCGGCGGTGCGGGGCGCGCTGCGGCCGCCACGGCCGTCCGGGAAGAGGAGGGCCACGATCCGGTCGATCAGCTCCGCCACCAGGTCCCGGTCCGGGAGGGTGTCGTAGCGGCTGGCCTGGTCGGCGGCGATGTGCTCGGCGAGCTCGGCGAGGGTTCTCGGGTGCGGGTCGTGCCCGGGGGCCGCGATCTCGCGCTGCTGGAGTGTCATGAGGGGTACCACGTGCGGGAGGTGGACGGGGGTCCTCGATCCCTCCTCGCCTTGGCGTTGTCCGTGGACGCTCGTCGCGTCGCCGGGCATGCCATCACCAGGGCCGGTGGGGCCGGGGAGGGACTGCGGCGTTGGACGATGCTCGGTCGTTGCGGCGTGGCCGCGGGTTCGCGGCGCGGGTGCTGCTCGAGCGGGCGCGGGGTCCGGTGGGGGCGCTAGCCGCGACGGGCGCGGGGCAGGCCGGACACGGGCGGCGTCAACGCCGCCAGGGACACGCGCAGGAACGACCCAAACGAAGCACGTTCGAACTCTGCCGCACGGCCGCCGATCCGTCAAATCCTGAGCAATCTAGTCGGGTTTCGTCTCGATCCTTGCGCCCCAGGCCTGCCCGCCCCCCCGTTCGCCGGGAGGAGGGGAGTGCCGATTCCGAGTGCGTTTGACCACGTAGCGGCCAACCGCAACCACTCCCGCTGATCCGCGTGGGTCCGTGCGTGACCCCTCGTCCCCTCCCGCACGACCCGCCCCGCGCGGGTCGTAGCGGCCAACCGCAACGTCTGACCTGGTCGCGCCCAAGCGCAACCGGTTGTGCGGGCGGGGGCCCGTCATGCCGCGACGTCTGACCTGGTCGCGCCCAACCGCAACCGGTTGTGCGCGCGGGGGCGGGATCCGGCGCAACGAGCTGCAACGTAGCGGCCAAGCGCAACCAGGGCGGGGCGGGGCGGGGCACGGGCGGGGCGCTGGCTGGGCACGGGGAGGCTGCGGATCTCCTCGGCTCGGCGGTGCTCGCTGGCCCCGACCCACGGATGGTGCGAGTCGCTGGGCGACTTGCTCGATGGTGCGACGGAAACACGGTCCGCGGGGCCCGCGTGTTCATCTCCAGGGACGGGAACGGACCGCGGACCGCCACGCCGGAGGGGCAGGGACGGCAGGGACGGCAGGGACGGCAGGGCGATCAGGCCAGGACCACCACCATCGCCAGCCAGGGCTCGGTGGAGACCACGCGCGTCCGGTGCCCCGCTCCCGCGGTGTCCTCCACCAGCACGGCGACGCCGGGACCGAAGACACGCGACTCGCCATCGGACGTCGTGGCCTCCACTGCCCCGCGCAGCATCACCACCCACTGGCGGCGCGGGGCGGGGTGGGGCGGCGAGTCCCAGCCGGCGGGCGCTCCGATGAACGAGACGCCGTTGGCCGGCACGTGGTCGGAGACGCCGAGGGGTGGCGCCGGCGGCGCGAACTCGGCGTCGGAGAGAGGCTCGGCGGCATCGACGAAGCGGGTCCCGCCGTCCGCGGCGTCCACGATGCGAACGTACGGGACCATGGGCTCAGGGCACCTTGCGGAGCAGGATCGGCGAGGCGACGCCCGTGCCCCAGAAGCTGCGCGCAAGAACTCGTACCTCGTAGGTGGCCCCGTGCGCCAGGCCGGTGACGGTTGCAGACCGCACGCCCGCGCCAACTGCCAGCGAGCGCCACGAAGTGGTGCCCTTCTTGCGCGTCTGGACGAGGTAGCCGGTGACGGGAGAGCCATTGCTGGATGCCGGAGCGGCCCACGAGACCATCAGCCGGCCACTGCCCGTCGCCGCGCCAACCGACCGGGGAGCCGTTGGCGGCGCCGGCAGCCCGTAGGCGGCGACGGTGTCTGCTGCGGCGATGCCGCCCGCGTTGGCGAACATGCCGCCAACGTACAGCGTTCGGCCCATGGTCGTTGCGGCCATGACGGCCGCGGGCGCAAGGCTGATCGCCTGCCACGACGTGCCGTTGAAGACGGCCACGTCCGCGATGCCGCCCACACCCGTGAAGTCGCCCGCCACGATCAGGGTGCTGCCGTACGGGGCCACCCGCGTGACCGAGCCCGTGATGGACGGGCCGCCCGCGCCGTCCGTGCCCAGGGGCACCCAGCCCTTGCCCGCACCGAGCCACTTGGCGACCCCGGTGCAGAGCGAGCACCCACCGAACGCGATCTGGGTTCCGCCCGCAGCGGTGAAGCTGCCCGCGGCGTAGACGCTTGCGCCCACCACCGCCAGGTCCATGACGTCCTCGCCGGGGTTGCCGAACTGGATGGGCTGGTCCAGGCCGTCCCACGTCCGGGAGGCCGGCAGCCACCGGGCCAGGAGATAGGTCTGCCCCAGCGCGTCCACGCCACCCACGTAGATCGTGCCGTCGGCTCCCGCCGCCATCGCGTGGATGCTGCCGTCCGGCAGCGGCGCCACCAGGGCGTCCGCGGCCACGAGCGGCGTCCAGTCGCGGCCGTCCCAGGCCACCACGAGATCGGCGCGGTCGTCAGTGTCCACGTTGTGGAACGAGCCGCCCGCGTAGAGGTAGCCGCCGGAGACCACCAGCCGGTTCACAGGATCGCTGAACGACGGACCGCTTGCCGTGGACCCCGTCCGCGCGGTCCAGGCGGAGCCGGTCCAGGCCGCAAGGTAGTCCGCCGTGGCGATCCCGGCGGCGTTCGTGAACTCGCCTGCCACGAAGAGCGTGGAGCCCCACCACGCCACGTCGCGGACAGGGGCGTTGAACACGCCATCGCCTGCGCCGTTGGAGCCAAGCCCATGCCACGTCGCGGTGGCCGGCTCGTACACGGCGAGGTAGTC
>CAIYZX010000679.1 GCA_903930745.1 uncultured Chloroflexota bacterium
AGTCGCCGCACGGGGGCCGCACGCGCATGACCACGCCCGCGCTCTCCATCCGCGGCCTGCACAAGTCCTATGGCGCAACGCCGGTGCTGCGCGGGATCGACCTGGACGTTGCCGAGCACGAGGTCATCGCGCTCATCGGCGCGTCCGGCAGCGGCAAGTCCACGCTTCTGCGCTGCATCAACCTGCTGGAGCCCATCGACGCCGGGCGGATCCTGATCGAGGGCGAGGAGATCACCGCGCGGGGCGTGAAGGTGGACGCGATCCGCCGCCGGGTGGGTATCGTCTTCCAGGCGTTCAACCTCTTCCCGCACATGACCGTGCTGGACAACGTGACGCTGGGACCGCGCAAGGCCCTTCGCCGCAACGCCGCGGACGCGGAGCGGGACGCGCTGGCGCTGCTCGCCCGCTTCGGCCTGGAGGATCGGGCGCGCGAGTTCCCGGACCGGCTCTCCGGCGGCCAGCAGCAGCGGGTGGCGATCGTCCGCGCCCTGGCGATGCAGCCGGACATCCTGCTGCTGGACGAGGTGACGTCCGCGCTGGACCCGGAGCTTGTCGCAGAGGTGCTCAACGTGATCCGCGAGCTGGCCGGCGCCGGCATGACGATGCTCATCGCCACGCACGAGATGGGCTTCGCGCGCGACATCGCCACGCGGGTCTGCTTCCTCGACGGCGGGCGGATCCTGGAGCAGGGGACCCCGGCGGAGATCTTCGCGAACCCGCGCGAGCCGCGGACCCGCCAGTTCCTGCAGCGGATCATCGAGGCCGGACGGCTCTAGCCCCGGCGTCCGCAGCTGCCCCCATGGCGCCCGCGAGCCCTTGGACTCAGCGGACCGTGCAGGCCTCCACGAACGCCGCGAAGAGCCGCTCGAACTCGCGCGGCGTGCTCTCCGTCCGCTCCGGGTGGCACTGGACCGCCATCCGCCACGGGCCGCCCGCTGCGCCCTCGAACGCCTCCACGATGTCGCCGATGGGGCTCTCGGACCAGCCCGTTGCCACGTAGGCGGGGGCGAGAAGGGCGGGCGTCACCGCCTGGTGGTGGTACGAGTTCACGGTCAGCGGGGAGGCCGGTGCGGACGGGTTCAGCAGGCGCGCCATCCGCGAGGCCGGGTCCATCCGCAGGCCGTGCGTGGCTGCAGGCCCGTGCCCGTACCCGGGGCCCGCGTGTCCGTCCACGTGCTGGACGAGCTTGCCGCCCGCGAAGACGTTCATCGCCTGGAGGCCGCGGCAGATCCCCAGGATTGGGAGGCCCCGCGCGTCTGCGGCGGCGTACGCGGCCGCCTCCAGCTCGTCGCGCTCCGGCTCCACGCCGTTGGACCCGGCCACGGCCTCGCCGTAGCGGCTGGGCTCCAAGTCCGCGCCGCCGGCGATCAGCAGTCCGTCCATCTGGGCGAAGGCGCCGGCCCTTGCGGATGCGGGTGCCGTTGCGTCCAGGGGGATCGCGGCGGCGCCGTGGCGCACAACGCAGTCCACGTAGAGCGCGTTCTTGCGCTGGGCGATCGCCATGTCGCCCTGGGTGGCGGCGACGGCGAGCGTGACAACGATGCGGGGTGCGCGGACGGTGGCCATGCGGCGCAGGATACCGCGCTACCCGGCGGGGGTTGGCGACGGCGTCGCGGCGGGCGTGGGGGACGGCGATGGCGACGGCGACGGCGTCTCGTACAGCGACTCGTCGTCCGTGGGCTCCGGGGTCACCTGCTCGCCGGTCTCGCCGTCACCGGGCGGAGGCACGTACTCCTGGTTCGGCAGGATCCGCAGCACCCAGCCGCGCCTGATGCCG
>CAIYZX010000680.1 GCA_903930745.1 uncultured Chloroflexota bacterium
GCCCGGTCCCGCCGCCCCGCCCGGTCCCGCCGCCCCGCCCGGTCCCGCCGCCCCGCCCGGTCCCGCCGCCCCGCCCGGTCCCGCCGCCCCGCCCGGTCCCGCCGCCCCGCCCGGTCCCGCCGCCACCGCTACCACCCGTGCCTCTCCCGCACCCTCGAGCCAGTCGCCGGCCACCCCCGCCACCTCTGGCCATTCACCACCGAATGAACCGGACGTTCGATCTGCCGACGTGCGCTCCAAAAGTGCGGATCCCGGGTCTAGGTCTGCGGGTCGCCGGTGGCTGCTATTCACCCGTGAATAGCAGTGCGGGCCAGGGACCGGAGGGGGTCACCTTGCCGCGTCGCGACCGGCCGCCCACCGGCTGCCCACACCGGCCGCTCAAGCCGCCGGCCGGCAGTCTCGTTCCTCGCGCAGCATCGAGCGAGTCGCCGGGCGACTCACGCGATGGCGTCCGGTTCCGCCTCCCTCGCGGGCGGTCCCGCCGCTACCAGGCGGTGTCGCGGCGCTCCACGCAGATGGGCTTGAAGTCGCAGTAGCGGCAGTCCGCCTTGGGGTTGGCGGCGAAGTTGCCGGTCCGGATGTCCGCCACCAGCTGCACGATCTTCGCCCGCTCCGCGTCTAGCTGCTCGTCCGTGCGGGACGTGGACATCCGCTGGTCGCTCTCCGTGAAGTAGAGCGTGACCTTCTCAGGATTGCCCAGACCAAGCGTGTCGCGACAGGCCAGCGCGTAGATCACCAGCTGCAGGTTCTCGCTCACGTCCTTCTGCGAGCTCACCTTGCCGGTCTTGTAGTCCACCACCTCGATGCCGCCCGATGCCAGGCGATCGATCCGGTCGATGCTGCCGCCGATCCGGATGGGCGCCGAGCCGTCTCCCGGGTCGATGACCAGGGTGAAGTCCAGCTCCTCGTGCTCCGCCTCGGCGGTGCTGGCCAGCTCGTTCCTCCAGAAGGTGTCAAGCAGCGTGGGGACGCGGCGCTTGAACGTCTCCTCCGTGGTGGTGGTCCCGAAGTCAGACGGCTTCCACCGTTCCGCGAAGATCCGGTCCAGGTCCTCGCGCGTGGGCGGCTCCTCGCCACGGGCCAGCCGGTCGCGCCGCAGCTTCGTGAACTCCTCGAACGCCGCATGGACCGTGGTGCCGAACGTGAGCGGCGCCGCCACCGTGTCCGGCGGGGGGATCCGATACACGTACGAGAAGGCGAACTTCGCCGGGCAGTCCTCGTACGTCTTCAGCGCGGTGTACGAGAGCTTCCCCGGCAGCGGCGCCACGCGCAGCAGGTTCGCCCCCTCGCCCGAGTCCAGGACTACGGAGCGCAGCGTGATGGGGTCAAGACCGGCCGCCCTGGCGGCGTCCGCGGCGAGCGCCGCGCTCCTGCCAACGTCGGCGAGCCGGGCCGCCAGCCCGTCCAGGGCGGCCGGCGTCTCCGGGGCATCGGGAGCGGCAGCCTCCATCAGGGAGACCAGCTCCGCCGCCCGCAGGCGCAGCTCCAGCCGGCGCTCCTGGGCCCGCGGGATGGGCATGGTCCGGCGAGCGGTGGGCATGACCTGACCCGTGTCCGAGGCGCCACCGGGCTCCTCCGCGTCCGCCTCAACCGCCCCTTCGTCGGGGTCCGCTTCGGTGAGCTCGGCCGGATCGCCGCCGGCGCCCTCCCCGGTCCGGTCCACCACGAGCAGATGGTCAGGGTCACCCTCGCGGAGCTCGTCCACGAACGGCGACGCCTTCTTCGCCTCCCCGGCCCCGAACGTGGTCAGGACCAGCCGCTCCTGCGCCCGGGTCATCGCCACGTACAGGAGCCGGCGCTCCTCCTCGGTGTGCGTGTCGCCGGTGGGCCGCGCCCCGCGCAGCAGCTCCACCGGGAACCACCCCTGGCCGCGGTCCTTCGTTGGCCACTCGCCGTCCAGCAGCTGCGGCACGAACACGATGGGGAACTGTCCGCCCTTCGCCTGGTACAGCGTCATGAGGCGGACGCCCTCCGCGTCCTCCGCCAGCTCCACGCTGGTGGGCAGCTCGCCGTCCGCGTTCTTGTAGGCATCGAGATAGGCGAGGAAGTCCGCCAGCGACCCCTCCGGCCGCGCGGCCTGCCAGTCCGAGGCGAACCGCAGCAGGCTGCCCAGGTGCACCACGCGGCGCTTCGCCTCCAGCGACCCTGCGGCGAGCAGGTCCAGGATCGCCCCGGACTCCTCCACGTAGGCGGTGAGCACGCTGAACGGCCCGTCGCGCCGCGTCCGGGGAGCCTGCCGCTCCAGCACGTCCAGCAGCCTCCGCAGCTTCGCGCGGGTCTCGTCCGCGATGCCCGCGTTCCGCAGGTTGGCCTTGCCGGACTCCGCGGCCGCCACGGCCTCGGCGTCCATCGGCGACTCGCGCACCACGCCGCCGGCCACGATCCGCCGCACGGCGTCAATGATGTGCGCCCGATCGAACGCCGCGTCCCGCGTCACCCGCAGGATCTCCACCGCGTCCAGCCGCCACGGGCCGGCGGTCATCATCCGGACCAGCGAGGCGTCATCGAGCGGGTCCGCGATCGCCCGCAGGCCCGCCTCCGCGTCGCGGATCTCCGGCTCGTCGAACAGCGAGAGCCCGCCCACCACCGTGTACGGGATCCCCTCATCGTGGAGCCGGTTGACGATCAGGTCGCGGTGCTTGTGCTTGCGATACAGGACCGCAACGCTGCCCCAGGCCGCCTCGCGCGTCTCGGTCGCTCCGTTCTCGCCCGCCGTCCGGGGCCCCGCCAGCTCGCGGATCCGGTCCACGATGGCCACGGCCTCGTCCTCGGCGCCGTTGCAGACGAGGAGCTCGATAGGGTGGCCCAGGTCCTGGCCCGTCCGCAGGCGCTTGTCCGGGTCCACGCGCGAGAGGTTGCGGGTGATCAGCGCGTTGGCGCCGTGGAGCACGTTCCCCAGCGAGCGGTAGTTCTCCGTGATCGTGAGGCGTCCGGGTCCCGCCGCAGGCGCGCGCTCCGGGTCATGGGCCGGCGGCTCCGCGAAGCGCGTCGCGAAGTCCCCGAACGCGTCCACCACGGCACCGCGGAAGCGGTAGATGGACTGGTCGTCGTCACCCACCACCATCACGTTGTCCGGCCGATCCGGCGTCCGCCCCAGCAGCGTGATCAGCTCGATCTGCGCCGCGTTCGCGTCCTGGAACTCGTCCACCAGGATGTAGCGGTACTGGCGCTGCCACCGGCGCAGCAGGTTGGGGCGCGTCTTGAAGAGCCGGATGACGAGCGCGATCTGCTCCGCGTAGTCCAGCGCCCCGCGCCTCGCCAGCTCCTGCTGGTAGAGGTGGTAGACCACTGCGAGCTCGTGCTGGCGGAGCACCTCCAGCGCCGCGCCGTCGCGCTCGTACGTGGCCGCCAGCTCCACCGCCCGGGCCTGCTGCTCCGGGGAGAGGCGCTTCATCGCGGTGGCCTCGCCGTCGCCGCTTGCCGTCCGCCGCGCCTCGCGATCCGCGATCTTCGCCGGTGACTTCGGGTCATAGGCATTCGCCGGCATGCCCAGCGCCTCCAGCCGCAGTCCCGTCCGAACCTTTCGGTGCTCGTCCGCCACCTTGCGCACCGGCTGCAGGTTGCCTGCCGCTCGCAGCCTGTCCACGGCCGCCTCGAAGGACCCGTACTGGTCCTCGAAGATCCGCCGCTCCTCCGCCACGAACCGGTCGAAGTCCTCCGGCCAGATCAGCTCGTCCTTGGACCGGTTGATGAAGCCCGCGAAGATGCCCATCGAGAAGTCGTTGTGGTACAGCAGGTCCATGTCCGGGCGCAGGTCCCGCAGGAGCAGCACCTGGCCGGGGCCGTCCAGGACGTCCGGCATGCCGGGCAGCTCCGCCTCCGGGCCGCTGTCACCCAGCACCTGGTGGCAGAACCCGTGGAAGTTCTTGACGGTCATCCGGGCGCGGACCGCGGGACCCACGCCGGCGGTCTCGTCCAGCCGCTGCTGGAGCTCCTCGGCCGCCTTGGTGTTGTACGTCAGGACCAGGAGCTGCTCCGGGACGAGCGGCCCCTCGAACGGGTTGCCGTGCCGCGGTGCGGGCTCCGCCGGGATGTAGTCCACGCGCGTGGTGCCGTCCGCCCGCTCCACGCGCGCCCGAACCTGCCCGTGCTGCTCCAGCAGCCAGCGCACGCGCTCCACGATGACCCGCGTCTTGCCCGTGCCGGCGCCCGCCAGCACGATCCACGGCCCATCCGCCGCCTCCACGATGGCGCGCTGGTCTGCGGTCAGGTCAAAGGTGTTGGGGGTGGTCACGGGCGACATGGCCTCACGATGCTGGGCGACGGGCTCCGGGGCGGACCGGACCAGCCGATGCCCGCAGCGTACCCGCCGCCGTGCCACCTAGGCTGGCACAACCCGCGCCCGGTTCGGTCGCGGACCGTGCCCCCGGCCCCCTGCCCGCTACCCCGCGATCGCCTTGCGGAACCGCCAGGACGCGAGCCCCATCACCACCACGCCGTACCCCAGCAGCACCGCGAGGTTCGGTGCCACGGACGCCACCCCGCCGCCATCGCGCACCAGGGACTGCAGCCCCAGCAGCGCCCAGGAGTGGGGGAGGAGCCGGGCAACCGTCTGCATCGCGTCCGGCATCACCGCGAACGGGATCATGCAGCCGCCCAGCGCACCAAGCGCGAGACCCACGAAGACGCCCATGGACGACGCCTGGTCCGCCGATCGCGAGGTGGCCCCCACCAGCATCGCGAACCCGGCCGCCACCACAGCGAACGCCACGATGAGGAGCAGCGCCGCGAGGGGATCGCCCCAGGAGACGCCGAACGCCACCGCGGTCACCGCCACGATGTACCCGGCCTGGAGCAGCGCCACGGCGATCCGGCCCAGCGCCTCTCCCGCCACGATGGTCCACGCCGATGTGGGCGTGGAGAGCATCCGCCGCGAGACGCCCACGGAGCGCGAGAAGACGAGCTTGCCGGCCGCGGTCATGGACGTGAGGAACATGAACAGGATGAGCTGGGTGGAGGCGCCGAAGGTGAACTGGCCGAAGCCCGCGAACATGCCGGCCTCGCCGATCCGCGAGACCTCCACGGCCACGCCCGGCACCGAGGACTCGGCGGCCGCGGCGGCGGCATCGGCATCGGCCACCGTTCCCTCGCCCAGGCCAACGGCCACGCGAACGGCCAGCGTCCGGGCGCCCAGGCGCGAGATCGCGGCGTCGATGGGGGCGCGCAGCCCCAGCGTCAGCGCATCGGCGGTGCCGAGATAGCGGACGTTCACCGTCCCGGCATCGGCGCCGGTGGCGTGCAGGTCCGCATCGAAGCCGTCCGGGATCACGAGGCCGGCCTCCAGCTGCCCGTGCTCAACGCGGGAGCGCAGCGCGGCTTCGTCGTCGAAGGTGCGGATGTCGAAGCCCAGCGTGTCGGCGCGGAGCGCCTCCACGAGCGCCTGCGCCGAGGGATCGCCGGCCGGAGCCACCACGCCCAGGCGGGCACGCCCTGCGCCGCTGAACTGGAGCCCCAGCGCGATGATTATGATGGTGGGGAGGATGAAGACGAAGAAGATGTCCGACCGATCGCGGACCTGGCGGAGCAGGTTGACGCGGGCGATCGCCACGGCCTTGGCGGGCTCGAACACGGCGCTCATCGGGCACGCACCAGGGAGCGCACGCGGGCGAAGCCGACGGCGCCCGTGACGAGGCCGAAGAGGGTGAGGACACCGGCGGCGAACAGGCCGTCCGCGAGCGAGCCGCTGGGGCCCGCCATGTCGCCGAGACCGCGCATGAACCAGCCGTTGGGGGTGAGGAGCGCGAGCACGTTGAGGGCCTCCGGGGCCTGCGAGGTGGGGGTGAAGCTGCCGCCCAGGACGCCCATCGTGATCGCCACGGCCGAGTTGGCGGCACCCGCGCTGTCGGCGGACTTGGCGAAGGAGGTGACGAGGGCGGTCAGGCCGGTGGCGGCGACGATCGCGGCGCCGGTGACGAGGGCCACGCCGATGGGCGGACCCCAGTCCGCACCAACGAGGACCGTGGTGGCGACGATGAGCACGGTCATCGAGACCGCGGCCTGGATCAAGCCGCCCAGCGTCTTGCCGGCGAGCACGCTCCAGGGCGCCACGGGTCCGGCGAGCATCCTGCCCAGGGTGCCGATCCGCCGCTCCTCGAAGAGGCTCACGAGGCCGATCTGCGCCGAGAAGAAGAGGAACAGGATGGCCATCGAGGTGGAGAAGTACGTGGACAGGGAGAGCTGGCGCAGGTTGGTGGCATCGTCAACGAGGGCCACCGGCGGGTTCTGTGCCTGGGCCGCCGCGGCACCGGCGACCTGGGCCACCTCCGGCCCAAGCGGTGCGCCGCGCAGCCTCGCGACCGTCTCCACGGCCAGCTCCACGCCCCGGACGCCGTCGCCGTAGCGCTCGGCGATGGCGCGCGCCACCTCCGTGGCGAGGCCGGCGTTCCTGGCGCCGAGGACCTCGATGGTGGCCTTCTCGCCCGAGGCGATGGCCGCGGAGAAGCCCTCCGGGAGGACGAAGGCGGCGTCGGCGGTGCCGGCCTCCACGTCCGCGCGAGCGGCGTTCTCCGTGGTGGCGTCGTGGATGGTGAGCATGCCGTCATCGGCGAGGGTCCCCAGGACGTCCTCGCGGAACGTGGCCGCCATGGGGCCGCCGTCCAGGTCCACGAACGCGTAGGTGGCGTGGAACTCGGTGGCGCCGGCGAGGAGCCGGCTGAAGATGAACGCGAGGCCCAGTGGGGCGACGATCGCGACGAGGATCGCGGACCGGTCGCGCAGCCGCTGGCGCAGGTCCTTCGCCGCCACGAGGGCGACGATGCGGAACGGGTTGGACATGGTCTGCGTTCCTACTCGGCGTCGCGCAGGGCGCGGCCGGTGAGGTGGAGGAAGACCGCCTCCAGATCCGGGCGGACCAGCTCCACGCCCCGGACGATGGCGCCGGTTCCCTCGGCGGCCGCGAGAAGCGCCGCGAGGACGCCGCCCGCGTCGTCTGCGATGGCCTCCACCACGCCGTCCTTCGCGATGGCGGAGTCAACGCCGTTCACCTTCGCGACCGCCGCCGCTGCCTCGGCCGCCGCGCTTGCCCCGCCCGCCACGGTCACGCGGACCTGGTCTCGCTGGCCAACGAGGGCGACGAGCTCGCGCTGGGTGCCCTCGGCGCGGATCCGGCCGCCGTCGATGATGCCGATGCGGTCGCAGAGGCGCTCCGCCTCCTCCATGTAGTGGGTGGTGTACAGGACGGCCATGCCCGCCTGGCCCAGCTGCGCCACGCTCTCGAGGATGGCGTTGCGGCTCTGCGGGTCCACGCCCACGGTGGGCTCGTCCAGGAGCAGGAGCCGCGGCTGGTGGAGGAGCCCCACGCCGATGTTCAGCCGGCGCTGCATGCCGCCGCTGAACGTGGACGTCCGGTCCTTCGCGCGCTCCGTGAGGCCGATGATCTCCAGGACCTCCGCC
>CAIYZX010000681.1 GCA_903930745.1 uncultured Chloroflexota bacterium
CGCCGCCAGAACCTCCTCTTCTCCGCCACCTTCTCCGACGAGATCCGCGAGCTGGCCTCCGGCTTCCTCGTGGACCCGGCATCCGTGGACGTGGCGCCGCGCAACACTGCCGCAGAGCTGGTGGAGCAGGTGGTGATCCCCGTGGACCGCGAGCGCAAGCGTGACCTGCTGCGCGAGCTGGTGGCCCTGGGCCGCGTGACCCAGGCGCTGGTCTTCACCCGGACGAAGCACGGTGCGAACCGCCTGGCGCTCCAGCTGGGTCATGACGGCATCCCGGCGGCGGCGATCCACGGCAACAAGAGCCAGAACCAGCGCGTGAAGGCGCTCGATGACTTCAAGGCGGGCCGCGTGGGCATCCTCGTGGCCACGGACATCGCCGCGCGCGGCCTGGACATCGAGCAGCTGCCCACCGTCGTGAACTACGAGCTGCCGATGGTGGCGGCCGATTACGTCCATCGCATTGGCCGAACCGGCCGGGCCGGCGAGACCGGCGAGGCGATCTCGCTCGTGTGCGTGGACGAGACGCCGCTCCTGCGGGACATCCAGAAGCTGCTGGGGCGCCAGCTGCCGTCGGAGATCATCGAGGGGTTCACTCCTGACCGGTCCATCCGAGCGGAGCCCATCAAGATGCGGTCCGGTGACCCGGGCCATCGCGAGCGGGGTGTGGCGCGTGGTGGTGGCGGTGGTCGCGGACCGCGCCGGCCGATGGTCCATGCCGCCGCGGAGGCGTCCGAGGTGGTCGTCCACCAGGGACATGGCCCCAGCCACGGCGGTGCCGGACACCGGCCCTCCATGCCGCACGTCTCGTCGGCGGCCCTCGGACACGGGTCGCGCCCGGTCCTGGCCATGCCCGGTGAGCGCCTGCGTCTCGCCGGCGGTGCTACCGCGTCGGGCGCGGGTCCTGCGCCCCGCCAGGGTGGCCAGGCGGCCGGTGGCCAGCGCTCCGCGGGTCCGGCGCCCCGCCAGGGCGGCCAGGCGGCCGGTGGCCAGCGCTCCGCGGGTCCTGCGCCCCGCCAGGGTGGCCGGCCCAGCCTGGGCCAGCGGCCCGCCGGGGGCGGCACATCCCAGGGCCGGGACGGGCGGCACGGTGGCCGTGGGGGACGGCAGGGCGGGCGTCCCGCCTGACGGACCCGTCTGACCGCGCGACGCGCTCCGCCAGTCGCACCCGCCCGGCGGAGCCTCAGGCGCCCGCGAGCAGCTCGCGCTTCCTGCGCGTCACGAACGCCTCGAGCGCCTCCGCCCGGTCCGGAGGGAGGGACGGCACCTCGTACTCCGCCAACAGCCGCTTCCAGGTGGCGTTCGCGCGCTCCGTCGCCGTGCGTGCCCCGTCATCGGCCCAGGCCTCGAACGTCCGCTGCTCCGCCAGCATCGGCCGGTGGAACGCGGTCTCGTAGCGGGCCAGCGTGTGCGGGGACCCCAGGAAGTGGCCGCCCGGGCCCACGTCAGCGATGGCATCCAGGCCGAGCGTGTCCGCTGACACCTCCACCGGTGCCAGGACCGCCGCCAGCGACCCCAGCAGCTCGGCGTCCAGCACCAGCTTCTCGAACGAGGCGGTCAGCCCGCCCTCCAGCCAGCCGGCGCCCTGGTACAGGAGGTTCGCGCCGGCTGTGACAGCGCCCCACGCGGACATGGCGCTCTCCGTGGCCGCCTGGACGTCCGCCACCGGTGACGCGGTCACGTTGGAGGTGCGCCAGGGCAGACCCACGTGGCGGGCGAGCTGGCCCGTGGCAAGCTGGCCCTGCACGTACTCCGGCGTGCCGAACGACGGCGACCCGGTCCGCATGTCCACGTTGGACGTGAACCCGCCGTAGACGACTGGTGCCCCCGGCCGCACCAGCTGGGTCAGCGCCACCATGAACAGCGCTTCCGCGTGCTGCTGGGCCAGCGCGCCCGCGAGGGTGGCGGGCGTCATCGCCCCGGCCAGGGTGAACGGCGTGGCCACCACCGCCTGTCCCGCCTCCGCCATGGCGACCAGGCCGTCTGCCATGGGCCCGTCCAGGCGGAGCGGCGAGTTGCTGTTCACGATGGTCATCAGCGCGGGGTCGGCGAGAAGGCCCGCACGCGTGGTCCCGAGCGCGATGGCCGCCACCTCCAGTGCATCGTCCACGACGCCACGCCCGAACGCGGAGCACTGCCAGGCCTTGTCCAGCAGCGTGGCCTGCGCCCGGTACAGGTCCAGGTGGCGCGTGGCCACCGGCATGTCCTGGGCCTCCAGCGGCCCGCCACCCTCCTGGTGGATGACGTCAAGGGCGCCGATCACGCGCAGGTACGCCTCCAGGTCCGCCTGCGTCCCGGGCCGCCGTCCGCGGTCGAGGTCGGAGACGAACGCCGGTCCGCCCACGGCGCACACCACGAGGTGGCGGTCACCGAAGACCAGCCGACGGGCAGGATTGCGGGCCGCAAGCTCAAACCGGGCCGGTGCTCGCGCCACCAGGCCCGCCGCAAAGTCCGGGTCCAGCCGGACGCGTCCAACCACGCCACGTCCGTCGGCGGCCCGGGTCGCGGTGCCGTCCGGGCGCTCGACGCGCACCCCGTCCCCGGCGCCGGCGGCGGCGAACCTGTCCACGGCGGTGGTGCCCAGCACCTCCATCCCGATGTCGCGGAGAATGACCAGCCCCGCCTGGTGGATCGCCTCCACCTGGTCCGCGGAGAGCAGCTCCAGGGGCGTGAAGGGGTTGACCAGGCGCCGCCAGGGAGGCTGCGGAACGGGGGCCGTCGCCCGCAGATCGCGCCTTCGACCCGCGGTCGGGCGGCGATGACCGTCGTCCCTGGATCCGGTGCTGGGGGTGCGCATGCGCGAACGATACGCGCAGGACGGAACCGCCCACCATGACGATGCGCCCCGTGCGGCACCATCGGCGGATGCGGAGCCACTACCGGGTTGTCATCATCGGCGGCGGCATCACGGGCGCCAGCGTCGCCTACCACCTTGCCCTGCGCGGCATCACGGACGTCCTGCTGCTGGAACGGGAGCGGCTCACCGCGGGCTCCTCGTGGCACGCCGCAGGCGGCTTCCACGCGATCAACCCCGACCGTCGGGTTGCGGAGCTGCAGCGGTACACCATCGAGCGGTACCCGGTCATCGAGGCCGAGTCAGGGCAGGTGCTGGGCCTCAAGATGTCCGGCGGGGTGGAGCTGGCAGGCTCCGCGGACCGCTGGCGCTGGCTCCGGGCGGAGCTGGCGCACATCCGCGCACAGGGCCACGGCGGAGCGGAGCTGCTGACCCCGGCCGAGGCCGCGGCGATGGTGCCCATCATCAACCCGGACGGCCTCGCGGGCGCCCTCTACGACCCTGACGAGGGCAACCTCGATCCCGTTGGCGCGGTGATGGCCTATGCGACGGCGGCGCGGGCCCGGGGCGTGGAGATCGTCCAGGGCAACCGCGTGCTGGCCCTTGCCCAGCGGCGCGATGGCGGCTGGACCGTGGCCACGGAGCAGGGTGACGTGACGTGCGAGCACGTGGTCAATGCCGCCGGGCTGTGGGCCAGGCGCGTGGGGCGGATGGCGGGCGTGGAGCACCCGGTGGTTCCGCTGGCCCACCACTACCTGGTCTCGGACGCCATCCCGGAGGTGGCGGCGATCAAGGGCCTGATGCCCGCCGTCACGGACCTGGAGGGCTTCACGTATCTCCAGCGGGAGGGGGACGGCGTCCTGCTGGGCGTCTACGAGACCCGGCCCCGCCACTGGTCCACGGACGGCGCGCCGTGGGACTTCGGGCAGCAGCTCCTGCCGGAGGAGGTGGACCGCATCGCGCCGGAGCTGGAGCTGGCGTTCCACCGGTTCCCGTCCCTGGCGGAGGCCGGCGTGAAGCGCTGGGTATGCGGGCCCTTCACGGCGACGCCGGATGGCAACCCGCTGGTGGGCCCCATCGCCGGACGGCCGGGCTATCTCGCCGCCTGCGGGGTGTTCGCGGGCTTCAGCCAGTGCGCGGGCGTGGGCCTGGTGGCGGCCAACTGGATCGCGGACGGGGATCCCGGCATGGACGCCTCCGGCATGGACCCCGCCCGGTATGGCGCATTCGCCGCGGACGACGCCTACCTGCTGCCCATGACCGCGCAGTTCTATGCACGGCGCTTCGTGATCGCCTACCCCAACGAGCAGCTCCCGGCCGGCCGGCCGCTGCACACCAGCCCCGCGTACCGGCCACTGCTGGACGCCGGGGCACGCAACGGCGTCAACTGGGGCCTTGAGGTGGCGCGCTACTTCGCACCGGACCCCTCGTTCGAGGAGGCGGCGACCTTCGGCCGCTCGTCCGCGGACACGCTGGTGGCGGCGGAGGTGGCGGCGGTCCGTGGCGGGGCCGGCGCCTTCGAGATCGCCCAGTACGCTCGGTACGAGGTCTCTGGCCCCGGCGCCGCGGCCTGGCTGGACGGGATGGTGGCGGGACGCCTGCCGGAGGTTGGACGCATCCGCCTGGCGCCAATGCTTGGTCCGCGCGGCAACCTCCTGGGGGACCTCTCCGTGGCCCGCACCGCGCCGGACACCTTCGCCATCACGGCCTCCTACCACCTCCAGGAGTTCCACCTTCGCCGGCTCCGCGGCCATCTGCCGTCCAGCGGCGTCGCGCTGGTGAACCGGACGGCCGACCGGATGGGCTTCGCCCTGGCCGGACCCTCGTCCCGGGCGGTGCTGGAAGCCCTCGTGCGAGGCGGCACGGACGGACCGCCCGCGCCGGGCCCGGTGGATGTCTCCGGCGAGGGCCTCCCCTTCCTGGGCATCCGCCACATGGTCATCCCGGGCGCCGGTCCGGGCGGCACGCTGGCCGAGGTGGGCCGCATCGGCCTCTCCGGCGAGCTTGGCTACGAGATCGTCGTGCCACGAGAGCGCCACGCCGCGCTCCTTGACGCGCTGATGGACGCCGGCAGGCCCCACGGACTTCGCCTGTACGGCGATCTCGCCTTCGACGCCCTCCGGCTGGAGAAGGGCTACGGGATCTGGGGCGCGGAGCTCCGCCCGGACGTGACGCCCGTGATGTGCGGCCTGGACCGCTTCGTGGCGCCGGACAAGGGCCCGTTCGTTGGCCGTGACGCCTTCCTCGCGGAGCGCGGGGCCGGGGCGCCCGTCCGCCGACTGGTGCTCCTGGACGTCGCGGCCACCGACGCGGATGCGGCGAACGGCGATCCCGTCCACCTTGACGGCCGGCTGGCGGGCGAGGTCACGTCCGGTGGCTACGGCCACCACGTGGGACGGAGCCTGGCGCTCGCCTACGTGGACACGTCCGCGCTTGCGACGCCGGACACGGACGGGCTGACCGTCACCGTGATGGGCGATGCCCGGAGGGCGCGCGTCCTGCCGCGGCCGCCGTACGACCCGGACGGGGCCCGGATGCGGGGGTAGCCCGCTACCTTGCGCCGGCCGATGCCGGGGCGGGGACCCTTGCGGCCGCGTCCAGCGTGAGCCGGTGGAGGTCCACCAGCTCGTCGCGCCCCAGGTCCGGGCCGGTGTAGCCGCCGGCCAGGACGAAGGCGATCGGCAGCCCGTGGGCCCGCGCCCAGGAGAAGACCAGGTGCTCGCGCTCCGCGATGACCTCCTCGTCGATCCCCCGGAGCCCGCCGATGACGCACCGCTCGAACGGGTCCATCCCGGCGTTGTAGAGCACCAGCCCGATCCCAGACAGGTCCACCCCGTCAAGCCGCTCGCGCACCGTGGGGAGGTAGGCCTCCGGGCCGTGGATCACGTCCAGGCACCAGCCCCCCGGGGCCCGGTACCGGTCATACGAGGAGGTGGCCACGTCCACCGTCCGCACCCGGGGATCGTCGCCCAGGAGCTCCGCGGTGCCGCCACCGCAGTGGGCGTCCAGGTCCAGGACCAGGACCCCGGGCACCAGGCCCGCGGTGAGCACGTGGTGGGCCGCCACCGCCAGGCCGTTGATGGTGCAGAAGCCGGCTCCCCCACCGCGTCTCGCGTGGTGCAGGCCCGATGAGAGCGAGCCCGCCACCCGGGGACCGTCCCCAAGGGCCGCCATCGCCGCCTCGATGACCCCGCCGGTGGAGGCCGTCACCGAGGCCCAGGTCCCCTCCCGCCACGGGAAGCCGCCGGAGTCTGCGAGGTGGGGCGGCTCTCCGGTCCTGAGCGCCTCCACGTAGCCGGGATCGTGGACTGCCGTCAGCTGGGCCGCCGATGCCGGCGAGGGCGCCTGGAGCGTCACCCCCGCCATCGGCCAGCGGGCCAGCGAGTCTGCGATCCAGGCCGCCTTCCTGGTGGTGTCGAAGTCGTGGGTCCCCTCGGTGTACGCGGGTGCGTAGAAGACGGGTACGGTGGTCATGCGGGCCCTCCATCCGGCCTTGGTGAAGCACCGTGCCAGGCGGCCGGTTGCTGCGCCGTCAGTGAGCCAAGGGGCCTCTCGGGCGCTCTTGATGGGGTTTGGCGCCGGTCGCATTGCTGCGTCCCGGGGCACGTGTGGTATTATGGCACAGATCTGATCATTAGTCAACCACGACGCGCGGACAGGGGCACCCGAAGCCATGAGCGACAACCTCACAGAGGCCGAGTTCCTCGGGTCGTACAGCCTCGAGGCGTGGCCTCGGCCGTCGGTGACCGTGGATGTCGCGGTCCTCACCGTCCGGGACGGGGCGCTCCACGCGCTGCTCATCC
>CAIYZX010000682.1 GCA_903930745.1 uncultured Chloroflexota bacterium
GCCATCGTGCCAGGGCAGCTGTATGCCGTCCACGTGGCCATGGCACGCGGCCTGGACCCGGAGCGCCCCAGGAACCTGAGCAAGGTCACGCTAACCCGCTGAGGGGGCTGCCGGGCCGGACCGGACCGGGAGAGGCGACAGGTGGTACGCCGCGCGGGTCTCGCCACCCGCGCCGTGTGCCGCTAGTCTATATACAGAGTCTGCAGTCTTGACCATCCCGCGTCGGAGACGCAACACCGAGGAGGAGCTGTCGTGAACCGTTGGCGAGCCAACCTGGGCCTCGCGCTGGCCACCGTGCTGGTGGTTGCCGGATGCGGTGGCGATGCCGCGTCCAACGCCCCGTCGTCCGAGCCCACCGCGGCGATGCCCACCGTGCAGCCCACACCGGGCGGCTCGCTGGAGCTGCCGTCCCAGGCCGTGGTCACGGACCGCCCGCTGCGCATCGGCTGGCTGTCCGAGCCGGACACCATGAACCCGCTCACCACCTACTCCACGGAGGCCGTGGAGGTCACGCAGCTGATCTACGACAAGCTGCTGGACTACGACCTGAACCTGCGCCCGGAGCCGTCCCTCGCCACCGAGTGGGCCTACTCCGCAGACGGCACCACCATCAGCTTCACGCTGCGCGACGGCGTGACGTGGCAGGACGGCCAGCCGTTCACCGCGGACGACGTGGTCTTCACCTACAACCTGGTCCATGACAACAACCTGGGCCAGTACGGCCAGTTCCTCACGGACATGACGTCCGCCACGGCCCCGGATCCCACGCACGTGGAGATCGCCTTCAGCGCGCCCCAGGCGTTCAACCCGGGCCTCGTGGTGCCGATCGTGCCGAAGCACCTGTGGAGCTCGCTCTCCGCCGAGGACGTCGTCGCCTACGCGAACGAGAAGCCGGTGGGCACGGGCCCGTACACCTTCACGGAGTGGAAGCAGGGCGTCTCTGTCACCCTCACCCGCAACGAGCAGTGGTGGGGCACGCTCCCGTCGCCGGCCACCATCACGTGGGTGGCCTACGAGAACTCCGACGTGATGGGCCAGGCCCTCCGCTCCGGCGAGCTGGACATCATCCCGCAGGTCCCGCCCACGGTCTTCGACGGCCTGGCGGGCGCGGAGAACGTCAAGCAGGCGGCCCTGCCGTCCTACTCGTTCCACCACATCGGCTTCAACGTCTCCGACAGCAAGACCAGCCAGGGCAACCCGCTCCTGCGTGACGTCGTGGTCCGCCAGGCGATCCAGTACTCCGTTGACCGCAACCAGCTGGTCCAGCTCTGCCTCGCAGGCCACGGCCAGGTGGGCGACACCATCGTCCCGGCCGGCCTCACGGACTGGCACCTGCCCATCCCGGCGGACCAGGCCCTCAACGCGAACCCGGAGAAGGCCAGGGAGATCCTCGAGGCCGCGGGCTACAAGGACGACGGCAGCGGCGTCCGCGCCAAGGGCGGCCAGCAGCTGGCGTTCCGCCTGATCGCCATCGCCACCACGGACGTGGACATGTGCGCGGCCAAGCTGGTCGTGGACGCGGCCGCTGCCGTGGGGATCAGGCTTGACCTCCAGGCGCTGGACGAGACCACGCTGGGCGACACCGTCTACAACACGGACGCGCCCAACTGGGACATCTTCGTCTGGGGCTGGGACTCCGGCACCGCGGACCCGTCCTACATGCTGGGCGTGCCGCTGTGCAGCCAGATCGGCGGCAACAACGACGTGTTCTACTGCGACGAGCAGTACGACGCGGACTACGCCGCGCAGGTCAAGACCGTGGAGACGGCGGCCCGCAAGCAGATCACGGACCGGATGCAGCAGCAGTTCTACGACAGCGCCACGTACCTCGTGATGTGGTTCCAGGACAAGCTGCAGGCCTACCGCACGGACACCTGGACCAACTGGCAGGAGATCCCGGGCGGCATCATCTTCAACTTCACCCGCGACAACTACCTGGGCGTCCGGCCGGCGAACTGACGCCGGATACGGCCAGGCGAACGCCCGAACCCACCCCGAACCACCAGAGGAGGAGGCTTGACCGGTCGCGCCCGCTACCTGGCGACGAAGATCGCCCAGGCGGCGGTCACGCTTGCGGCGGTCGCGACCTTCAACTTCCTCCTCTTCCACCTCCTGCCCGGCGATCCCATCCGCCTGCAGGCCCGTGCCGGGCGCCTCGGCCCGGAGGACATCGCGAGGCTCAAGGCCCTCTACGGCCTTGACCTCTCGCTGCCCGAGCAGTTCCTCGTCTACCTCCGCAACCTCGTCACCGGGAACCTGGGCACGAGCTTCACGCTCAAGCGCCCGGTGGCGGACATCCTGGCCGAACGGATCGTGAACACCGTGGAGCTCCTGCTCCTGGCCACGGTCCTCGTCGTGATCATCGGCATCGTGGCCGGCGTCTTCGCCGCCTCCCGGCGCGGCAGCCGCGCCGATGCCGTGACCGTCACCACGGCGCTCCTGTTCTGGAGCCTCCCCACGTTCTGGACCGGCCTCGTGCTGATCTTCCTCGCGGGCGTGTGGCTCCACCTCCTGCCCATCTCCGGGATGACCACCCCGGGCGCCCATCCGGCCAACGCCCTGGCCGGCCTCGTGGACCTGCTGCGGCACCTGGTCCTGCCCACCATCACGCTGATCCTCGTGGACATCGGCCAGTTCGTCCTCATCACGCGCTCCTCGCTGATCGACGTGATGACCGAGGACTTCATCCTCACCGCCCGCGCCAAGGGCCTCTCCGCGCGGACCGTCCTGTGGCGGCACGGCGTGCGCAACGCGATGCTCCCCGTGGTCACCGCGAGCGCGCTGTACGTGGCGCTCGTCATCGGCGGCGCGATCCAGGTGGAGACCGTCTTCTCGTGGCCCGGCATGGGCTCGCTGATCTACGACGCGGTCCTGCGGCGCGACTACCCGCTGATCGAGGCGTCCTTCCTCCTCTTCGCCGTCACCGTGATCCTCGTGAACTTCCTGTCAGACCTGCTCTACATGGCGATCGACCCGCGCGTGAGGAACGCCTGATGAGCGCCGTGACGATCGCCCCGCCGGACCAGGACCGCGGCCGCCTCGCCGCCGCGCGCGCAACGCTGGCGCTCGCCTGGGCGGACCCCATTGGCCGCGCCGGGTTCATCCTGCTCGCCCTGACGGTGCTCATCTCCGTGGCGGGCCCGCTGGTCTTCCCGTTCAACCCGAAGGCCGTGGGCTCGTCCGCCGCGGACATCCTGAAGCCCCCGTCCGCGGTCCACTGGCTGGGCACCGACGAGCTGGGAAGGGACGTCTTCCGCGAGGTGCTGGCGGGCTCGCAGGTCTCGCTGCTGGTGGGCCTGCTCGCCACCGCGATCTCGATGATCGCGGGCACCGCGGTGGGCCTCGCCGCCGGCTACAGCCGCGGCCTCCTGGGCGTGCTGATGATGCGCGTCACGGACTTCTTCCTGGTCCTCCCCACCCTGCCGCTGATCATCGCCCTCGCCGCGGTGGTGGGGCAGAGCATGGGGGTGATCATCCTGGTCATCGGCCTCACGTCGTGGGCGTCCACGGCGCGCATCGTGCGGTCCCAGGTCCTCTCGGTCCGCGAGCGCGTCTTCGTGGAACGGGTGCGGGCGCTGGGCGCCACGGACCTGCGCATCGCCCTCGTCCACATCCTGCCCAACGTCCTGCCGCTGATCTTCGCCAACACCGTCCTGGTGATCGCGGGCTCCATCCTGTCGGAGGCCACGCTGGCGTTCCTGGGCCTGGGCGATCCGCTGCACACCAGCTGGGGGACCATGCTCCACGCCGCCTTCGCGAACGGCGCGATCAGCCGCGGCGCGTGGTGGTACCTGGTCCCGCCGGGCCTTGGGATCGTGTTCGTGGTCCTGGGCTTCACGCTCCTTGGCTACACCCTGGACCGGATCCTGAACCCGCGCCTGAGGAACCGCTAGCGATGGCCCTGCTGGAGCTGCGCGACCTGCGCGTGAAGTACGCCACGTCCGAGGGCGAGGTCCACGCCGTGGACGGCCTCTCGCTCGTCCTGGAGCCGGGGCAGGCGCTGGGCCTGGTTGGCGAGTCCGGGTGTGGCAAGACCACCGCCGCCCTCGCGATCCCCCGCCTGCTGCCGCCCACCGCGCGCGTGTCCGGGCAGGTGCTGTTCGAGGGCCAGGACCTCGCCGCGATCTCCGAGGAGCAGTTGGCCGACGTCCGCTGGAAGGGCATCTCCGTGGTCTTCCAGGGCGCCATGAATGCGCTGAACCCGGTCGCCACGATCGCCGCACAGATCGCGGAGCCCATCCTCCGCCACGAGCCCTCCGTGCCGCGGGCCGAGGTGGACCGGCGGGTGGCGGAGCTGCTGGACCTCGTGGGCATCGCGCCCGCCCGCGGCCGCAGCCACCCGCACGAGTTCTCCGGCGGCATGCGCCAGCGGGCGATGATCGCGATGGCGCTGGCCTGCCGGCCGAAGCTGGTGATCGCCGACGAGCCGGTGACCGCGCTGGACGTGATGATCCAGGCCCAGATCCTGGAGCTGCTGCGCGACCTGCGAGCGGAGCTGGGGCTCTCGATGATCCTCATCTCGCACGACCTGTCCGTGATCGCGGAGACCTGTGACCGGATCGCGGTGATGTACGCGGGCCGGCACGCCGAGGTGGGTGACGTGGCGCCGGTCTACGAGCGGCCGGGGCACCCGTACACCCGGGCGCTGCTGCGCGCCTTCCCGAACATCCACGCCGAGCGCTCGTTCGTCGCCGGGATCCCCGGACATCCGCCCAGCCTCGTCAACCCGCCGGCCGGCTGCCGGTTCGCTGACCGGTGCTCGCTCGCCGTGGCGCGCTGCCGCGAGGAGACGCCGGAGGCGCGCGAGGTGCGCCCGGGCCAGGTGGCCGCATGTCACCGCGCGGACGAGGTGCTCGCACTCCCCTCCGGCGCAGGATCCGAGGCCGGGACCGTGGATGTCTCCGGCGCGGCCGCCGATGGCGGTGAGGCCGGCGGGGCGGCGGCCGACACCGTCCCTGTCGTCACCGTGGATGGCCTGCGCGTCCAGTTCCCGGTACGCGGCGGCCTCGCCCGCAAGGGCTCCCGCGTGGTCCGCGCGGTGGACGACGTGGCGTTCGATGTCCGCCAGGGCGAGATCCTGGCGCTCGTGGGCGAGTCCGGCTGCGGCAAGACGACGATCGCGCGCACCGTGACCGCGCTGGAGCGGCCCACCGCCGGCACGGTCCGCTACCGCGGCACGGACATGGCGAAGGTCAAGGGCGGCGAGCTGCGGCGCTGGCGCCGGACCGCCCAGCTGGTCTTCCAGGACCCGTACGAGTCCCTGGACCCGCGCCAGACGGTCTACGAGATTGTGGCGGAGCCGCTGCGGATCCACGGCCTCGCGCCCACGGAGGCGGAGCGCCGGAAGATCGTCCACGAGGCGCTCGCCGCGGCGGGCCTCCATCCGCCCGAGCAGATCGCCCGGCGCTTCCCGCACCACCTCTCGGGTGGCCAGCGCCAGCGCGTGGCGATCGCGTCCGCGCTCGTCCTGGACCCGGAGTTCATCGTGGCGGACGAGCCCGTCTCCATGCTGGACGTCAGCGTCCGCGCGGAGATCCTCGCGCTGCTCCTGGAGCTCCGGCGGACCCGCAACCTCACGTTCCTCTTCATCACCCACGACCTGTCGCTGGCCTGGGTGATCGCGGACCGGATCGCGGTGGTCTACCTCGGGCGGATCGTGGAGATCGGCACCGCGGACGAGGTCATCGGCAACCCGCGGCACCCGTACACGCGCTCGCTCGTGTCCGTGATCCCCGTCCCGGAGCCCGGCGTGCGTGAGGGCCGGCTGCTGCTCACCGGCGAGACGCCATCCCCCGTGGACGTCCCGGGCGGCTGCCGCTTCCATCCCCGGTGCTGGCTGCGCGAGCGCCTGGGCAACCCCGAGCGCTGCACCACCGAGGACCCGGCGCTCCGGCCC
>CAIYZX010000683.1 GCA_903930745.1 uncultured Chloroflexota bacterium
TGATCGACGGGGATGGGCGCTGGCCGGCCTATGGCCATGGCCTGGGACATGGCATCGGCCTCGCAACCCACGAGGAGCCGCGTCTCTCGCGCGCCGCGCCGGAGTCCGCGCTGCCCGGCCCCACGGTCTTCTCCGTGGAGCCCGGCATCTACCTGGAGGGCGAGATGGGCGTCCGGATCGAGGACCTCGTCCACCTGGATCCAGCGGCGCGAACCCTGGAGCTCCTGACGCGCTTCCCGCGTGACGTGATCGCCCTGCCGGCCTGACGGCAGCGCGTGGCTGCGCCCGGCAGCGGATGCCCTCGCCGCCTCTGGTAGCATCCCCGGGACATCCAAGACCGCGAGCGCCGGGACGCAGCATGCCTCCCGCCAGCGCCCAGCACCGGAGCGCAACCACCCATGATCAGCACCGGCGAACTGCGCAAGGGCGTCGTCATCGAGCTTGACGGCGAACTCTGGCAGATCCTTGACTACCACCACATCAAGATGGGCCGCGGGTCCGCCCAGGTGCGCATCAAGCTGCGCAACGTCAAGAAGGGCAGCACCGTCGAGAAGTCGTTCCAGGCCGGTGACCGCTGGCCGCGCGCCCAGCTGGAGCGCCGCCCGGTACAGTTCCTGTACCGCGATGGCGACGATCTCCACTTCATGGAGAACGACACCTACGAGCAGTTCAGCCTGCCGGCCGAGAAGCTCGATGATGTCATCGGCTACCTCAAGGACGGCATGACGCTGGACCGCACCACCTACCAGGGTGAGACCCTTGGCGTGGAGCTCCCGGTCACCGTTGACCTCCGGGTCGCCGAGACGGAGCCCGGCTTCGCCGGCGACACCGCGCAGGGCGCGCGCAAGAACGCCACGATGGAGACGGGTCTCGTCGTCACCGTGCCGCTCTTCGTCGCCGAGGGCGACGTCCTGCGGATCGACACGCGCACCGGTGAGTACCAGACCCGCGTCTAGCGTGGTCGTGCCGGCCGGCGGCCGCGTGCGGGCGTGAGCCCCACGCCCGAGCCGCCGGACTGGCTGCTGCCCTCCTGGGACAGCCTGCCCGAGGATCCGGACGAGCCCGTTGGGCGTTCGTCCGGTTCGGCGCGCCCGGCACCCGCTGCCCCCATGCCGCGCGTCCGCACGGTGTCCGAGGTGAGCCGCGCGATCAAGGAGCGTCTCCGGACGGATGACGGCCTGCGCGACCTCTGGGTGGAGGGCGAGGTGGGTCGTGTCACGGTGTCGTCCGCCGGCCACGCGTACTTCGCGCTCAAGGACGCCCGCGCCACCATCCAGGCGGTGTGGTTCCGGGACGACCGTGTCCGCTCCGCCTTCCAGGCGCAGACGGGTCTCTCGGTGATCGCCCACGGCCGCATGGACCTGTTCGAGCCACAGGGCGCCCTCCAGCTCTACGTCGACTCGCTGCAGCCCGCCGGCGTTGGCAACCTCGCCGTCCGGTTCGAGGAGCTGAAGGCCCGCCTCGCCGCCGAGGGCCTCTTCGACACCGCGCGCAAGCGGCCCCTGCCGCGCCGCCCCGGGGCGGTGGCGGTGATCACCTCGCCAACGGGCGCGGTCTGGCACGACGTCCACACGGTCCTCGCGCGCCGCTGGCCGCTGACCCGCCTCGTGGTGGTGGCCTGCAGGGTCCAGGGGGCGGGGGCGGAGGCCAGCATCACGGCCGCGTTCCGGCGCCTGGAGCGGTACCTGGACGACGAGCGGGCCGCGGGCCGCGGAGACGAGGCGCCGTCGGTGACCATCCTCGCGCGGGGCGGCGGCTCGCTGGAGGACCTCTGGTCGTTCAACGACGAGCGCGTGGTGCGCGCCGTTGTGGCGCATCCGCTCCCCGTGGTCACGGGCGTCGGGCACGAGGTGGACGTGACGCTGGCCGACTTCGCCGCGGACGTGCGTGCCGCGACGCCATCGGCGGCCGCGGAGCTGGTGGTGCCGGACCGGGCGGAGGTCCTCCGCCTCGTTGGACGAGGTGCCGAGCGCGCACGGACGGCGGTGTCCGCGTCGGTGGGCGGGCGTCGACGGGGTCTGGAAGCCGAGGCGCGGGCTCTTGCGCTCCTGGAGCCGCGCAACCAGCTGGCTGCCTCGCGCGAGCGCACCGGCCTGCTGCTGGACCGTGCGACGCGCGCGGTGGGGGAGAGGCTCGCCCGCGATGGCGCCCGCCTGGAGGCCACGGGCCGCCGGGCGCCACTCGTGGTCGCGGGCAGGCTGGATCGGGCCCGGTCGCGCCTGGCTGCCACCGGGGCTTCCCTGACCGCGCTTGCGCCGGAGGCAACGCTGGCGCGCGGCTACGCCATCGTTCGACGGGGTGCCGATGGCGCCATCGTCACCATGCCCGCCCA
>CAIYZX010000684.1 GCA_903930745.1 uncultured Chloroflexota bacterium
CATCGAGCAGAAGCAGGTGGCCCAGCAGCAGGTCCAGACGGAGCAGCAGGTCCTGGCGCAGAAGCAGATCCAGGCCCAGCAGGCCGTCGTGGCGGCCCAGGGCCAGGCCGATGCGCAGGTGGCGCTGGCGAAGGGCCAGGCGGAGGCAAACCGCCTCCTCGCCGAATCCCTCTCGGACCCGGTGCTGCAGTACCAGCTGATCAACAAGCTCTCGGACAAGATCAGCGTGATGCTGGTCCCGTCCGGCAACGGGTTCATCCTGGACCTCAAGAGCCTGATGGGGCAGTCCGGCTCATCCGCTCCGGCGCCGTCCCAGCAGCCCTGACGCCCGGCGGCGGCGCCGTCGGTGACCCCGGCGGCGGCAGCCGCTCTCATCCGAGACTCCGCGACCCGTCGAGACACACGGCCCAGTGACGAACCCCATGCCCCGCCGCCGCCTGGGGTCCATGCTGGTGGACCCGGCGCCGTTGCGCCTGGACCGCGACTTCCGGCTGCTCTTCGTCGGGCAGGCGATCTCCGTGGCCGGCCGGATGATCACGGCGATGGTGCTGCCGTACCAGGTGTACGTGCTCACGGGCGACCTGCTCTCGGTGGGCGTCCTGTCGCTGGTGCAGCTGGTGCCGGTGCTGGTCTTCTCGCTGGGCGGTGGGGCGATGGCCGATGCCTTCGACAGGCGCCGCCTTCTCCTCGTGACACAGTCGCTCCTGGCGCTGACGGCGCTTGCGCTCGGGCTGGTGGCCATGCTCCCCGCGCCACCCGTCCTGGCCGTCTACGCGCTGGCGTTCATCTCGTCCGGCCTGGCGTCCATCGACCAGCCGGCGCGCTCGTCCGCGATCCCGCGGATCGTGCCGCCGGAGCGGCTCCAGGCCGCGGTGAACCTGAACCAGGTGATGTTCAACGGCGGGTCCGTCATTGGGCCTGCGATCGGCGGCGTGATCCTGGCGGCGGTGGGCGTGGGGGCGGCGTACCTCGTTGACTTCGTGACGTACGGGGCGGCCATCGCGGCGGTGCTCCTGATCGCCCCGATTCCGCCCACTCCCGGCTCCCGGCGCGTCAGCCTCGGTGCGATCGCCGAGGGGCTGAGGTTCGCCAGGCGCCAGCCGCCGGTGCTGGGGACGTTCGTGGTGGACCTCGTGGCGATGGTCTTCGGGTCCCCGCGGGCGCTCTTCCCGGCGATGGCACTGGACGTGTTCCGGGTTGGGCCGGCGGGCGTGGGGCTGATGTCCTCCGCGGTGGCGCTGGGGGCGACGCTGGCCTCGTTCTTCACCGGGTGGACCACGTCCGTGCGGCGACCGGGGCGGGCCGTGATGATCGCCGTGGCGGTGTGGGGGCTGGCCGTGACCGCCTTCGGGCTTGCGGTCTTCTCGTTCCCGCTGGCGCTGGTGTGCCTGGCGGTGGCGGCCGGGGCCGATGTCTACTCCGCGGTCCTTCGCTCGTACATCGTGCAGACGCTGACGCCGGACGCGCTGCGGGGGCGCGTGGCCTCGATCCACCTGCTGGTGGTCACCGGCGGGCCGCGGGTGGGGGACGCGGAGGCGTCCGCGGTTGCGGCGCTGATCGGGCCGGTGGGGTCCGTGCTGTCCGGCGGGCTGCTCACGCTGGCGGGCCTTGGCGTGATC
>CAIYZX010000685.1 GCA_903930745.1 uncultured Chloroflexota bacterium
CCAGGACGACGCCTGGGAGGGCGTCGTGGAGCTGGCCGAGCAGCTGGGGGTGGGGGACCGGTACCTCCGCCTGACCCCGGACGACGTGCGGCGGCGCGTGGGCTCGCCGGTCCTGCGAGGCGGCATGCTCATCCCGTCCGATGCGTCCGTTGAGCCCGCCAGGCTGGCGAGGGGTCTTCGCCGTGTGCTCCTGGAGCGGGGCGTGCGGATCCACGAGGGGACGCGGGTGGCGGACATCAGCGAGGAGGCGGACGGCGTCCGTGTGCGGACGGCCCTGGGCCCGGAGGTGCGGGCACGGCACGCGGTTCTTGCGGTGAACGCATGGGCGGCGGGCTGGCCGCGCGGCGGCTTCGGCGCCCGGATGATCACGTGGTCCTCGTACATGGTGGTGACGGAGCCCATCCCGGACCGCCTGGCGGCGCTTGGCTGGACCGGCGGCGAGGCGGTGACGGACTGCCGGTTCACCAACCACTATTTCCGGACCACCGCGGATGGGCGCATCGCGTTCGGTGGAGGCGGCGGGCGCGCCGGGTACGGCGGCCGGATGGGCTCGTGGGTTGAGCAGGACCGCGGGTCCGCGGCCCTCGCCGCGCGTGGCTTCCGGCGCCTCTTCCCGATGCTGGACGACGTGGCGCTCGTGGACGCCTGGGGCGGCCCCATCGACATCGCCCCCAACCATCTCCCGTCCTTCGGCACCTGGGACGGCGGCCGGGTCCACTGGGGGCACGGCTACTCCGGCACCGGCGTTGGCCCGGCGTGGCTGGGCGGACGCATCCTCGCCGCCCTGGCGCAGGGGAACCTTGACGACCCGGTCACCCGCCTGCCCATGGTGGGCCACCGCTCCCGCCGCTTCCCGCCGGAGCCGTTCAGGTTCCTGGGGGCGCGCGTGATCCGCGAGGCGATCGTGGCCAAGGAGCAGCGTGACGACGAGGGCGGCTACGTGCCGCCGCCGCTCCGCTGGCTGGTCCGCCTGCCGCGCGCGATGGGCTACGACCTGGGTCCGGAGGAGTAGCGCCCGGCTTCCCGATCCTCGGCGCTCGGCGCCTTCGGGCCCGGTCCCGTCCCCGGCGCCTTCGGCCTTGGTCCCGCCCGCCTACCGGCGCTCGCGGTACCGCTCGAACGCCTCCACGGCAACCGGCAGCGTGGGATAGATCCGCTCGTCGTCGATGACGTCCAGCAGCCCGGACGAGAGCAGCTGCTCGCGCAGGTCCTGCTTCACGCGCGCCATCGCGAACAGCACGTGGCGCTTGTGCAGCTCGTCCACCGTCTGCTGGAGCGCCTCTGCCGCGGTCATGTCCAGCTCCACGATGGCCTCCGCGTTCAGCAGGAACCAGTCCACGTGCTCCGGCTGGCGGTCCACCGCCGCGAGCGCCTTGTCACGGAAGTCCTGCGCATTGGCGAAGCAGAGCGGCGCGTCGTAGCGGAAGACCAGCAGGCCGGGGATGGTCTGGGCGTCCGGGTAGTCCTCCACGTTGTGCAGGCCTGCGAGGCCAGGGACCCGGCCCAGGACCGCCGTGGGCGGCCGCGCCACGCGGGCGAAGAGGTCCAGCACGGACAGGCCAACGGCCACGAGGATGCCGGCGAGGACGTCGAAGGCGAGCACGCCCACCAGCGCGATCAGCGCGAGCCCCAGCTCGGAGCTGCGGAAGCGGGCGAGGCGCTTGAGGCCGGCGTAGTCAACGAGGCGCAGGGCCGCGTACACGACGATGCCGCCAAGGGCCGCCTTGGGGATCATGGCGATCAGCCACGGGAAGGCCAGCACCACGAGGATGACCGCCACCGCGGCCACGAGACCCGTCACCTGGCTGCGGGCACGCATCGCGTCGATGATGGCCGTGCGCGAGCCCGAGGCCGACAGCGCGAAGCCCCCGATGAGCCCGGCCGCCACGTTGGCGACGCCCATGGCGAGGAACTCCCGGTTGGGGTCGATGCGCTCGCCGGTCCGGACTGCGAACGCGCGCGCGGTGAGCGCCACGTCCGAGTACCCCACGAAGGTGATTGCCGCCGCGGAGCCCAGCAGCGACGCCATGTCCGCGAGACCCAGGGCCGGAAGCGCGGGCGCGGGCAGCGCGGAGGGGACCTCGCCCACCACCGCGACCCCGGCGTCCGTGAGCTTGAAGGCCCAGACCACGAGCCCCGCACCCACCACCGCGAGCAGCGTGCCCGGCGCGAGGGGCTTGAGGCGTCGCAGGACCAGCAGGAAGACCACCACCGCGGCGCCGAGGCCCACCGTGATGGGCTTGACCTCGCCCAACCGCCCTGCCACCTCCACCAGCCTTGCCAGCGGGGCGTCCGCGTGGACCTTCATCCCGGTGATGGTCCCCACCTGGCTGAAGATCATGATCATGGCCACGCCCGCCATGTAGCCGATGAGGATGGGCTGGCTCAGCAGGTCCGCGATGAACCCCAGGCGCGCGGCCCAGGCCACGATGCAGACGACGCCCACCATGATCGCGAGGCCCGCGCACAGTGCGAGGTAGCGGTCCGCGTTGCCTGCGGCCAGCGGCGTCACGGCCGCGGCCACCATGACGGCGGTTGCGGACTCCGGGCCAACCGACAGTTGGCGCGACGTGCCCAGGAAGGCGTAGAGGAGCATGGCCACCACGGCGACCCAGAGGCCCGTGACGGACGAGACGCCCGCCAGCTCCGAGTAGGCGAGGCACTGCGGCACGAGGTACGCGGTCACGGTGATGCCCGCGAGCAGGTCCGCCCGGAACCAGGCGGAGGTGTAGCCGCGCAGCTGCGCCAGGCCCACCACCACGCCGTTGTCCCGCGGAGCCTTCGCCGGGGCGGTCCCCGTGCTCGTCGTCGCCTTCACGCCCTCTCCCATGCCGGCGCTGCGGCGCCCCGCCCGGGGCATCGCGGTGCCGTGTTCGATGGTGCCACGCCCGGACGGGGCGCCGCCCGGCCGTCGTACGATCCGGTCCACGGTTCCGGTCCACGGGAACCATTTCGCGGGAGGCGTCGTCTGCGACCCATGCGTACACCTGCCAGCTCCCTCCGCCGCGGCCGCCCTGGCCGTCTCGCCGCCCTCGCCCCTGCGGCCCTGCTCGTCTCCCTGCTCGTTGCCGCGTGCGGCGCCGGGGCTCCTGCCGCGTCACCAACCCCAGCCCCGGGCGTGGATTCGCCGGAGAAGGCAGCCGCCGCCGTCGCGGCACGCACGCCGCTCTTCGACGGCATCAACGCGCTCAACCCGGACGTCATCGGCGCATCCGCCTGGTGGGAGGCGGAGGCGGACGACAAGGCCACCCCGCCCGTCGCCTGGAGCGTCCGCTTCACCATCGGCTGGGGCGACTGCGAGGCCGGCTGCATCAACCGCCACACGTGGACATACACCGTGCAGAGCACCGGTGAGGTGGCGTTCGTGGAGGAGACGGGTGCCGCGCTTGACGAGGCCGTGATCGCTGCCCGGAACGCCGCGGCCACCACGACCGGCATCGGCGGCCGCGCCACCGCCGGCCCCACCTGCCCCGTTGAGCGGCCCGGCGACCCGGCCTGCGCCCCCCGCCCGGTGGCCGGTGCCGTGCTCGTCGTGACGGACGCATCGGGCAAGGAGGTTGCGAAGGTGACCACCGATGGGAGTGGCCTCTTCCGCATCCCGCTGGCCGCAGGCGAGTACACCATCACGCCGCAGCCGGTTGAGGGACTCATGGGCGGCGCCCAGCCGGTCACCGTGACCGTGGTGGACAAGGCCCAGGTCTGGGCGCCCGTGGACTACGACACCGGCATCCGCTGACCGCCCGCGGGTCGTCCCGCCGGCACCCGGACGCGCGCCGGTCGCCCGCGCAGGGCGGACGGCGCATTCTTCACTTGATGATCTGGATCCCGATCGCCTTGCTGTTCGAGGTGTTCCAGCCGCCCTGCGGCGCCGCGCCGATCGTCCCCGTCCGGATGATGCTCTCGAATGTCCCGATGAGGCAGGCCGTGGCGCCGTTGCCTCCGGCGCCGTTGCAGATGGGATTGGAGCCGGCGAGGTAGATCCCGTGGTCGTAGCCCGCGCTGTGGCAGCGGGTGATCGATGCGGAGCAGAGCCGGAAGTGCGTGAAGGACGGGATCCGGTACCACTGTGTGGCACCCTGGCCATAGAGGTCGCCGGCCGGGCAGCCGTAGTTGGGGGCGGTGTTGATGACCGGCACGGTGCTGTCCGGCGTCTGGCCGTGGGACGGGCTGCAGGTCAGGTCGAACTCCGGGACGAGGACCACCTGGCCGTCGTACGCGCGGATCGCGGTCTCAAGGTCGGAGGAGTTCACGTTGCCCGTGCTGGCGATGTACTGCCAGGACGGGAGCGAGACCGCCGGATTGGAGGGGTTCGTCACGCTTGCGATCAGCTCCGCCGTGCCACCGCTCGGGGGCGTCCAGTCGATGTAGCCCACGTTGCCGGGGCCGTTGGAGCAGAGCGGCACGATGTAGACGCGCTTGCCGTCCGCCACCCACTGGCTGCCCTCGTCCTGGAGCGAGTTGTTGTTGCCGCAGGTGGACCAGTTGACCGGCAGTGCGATTGGCAGCATGCCGCAGGCCTCGCCCTCGCTGGCCGCGCATGTCTCCTGCAGGAAGCCGGCAGCCGCCGTGGTCTGCGTGTCCGTGCCCAGGGTGCGGATCCCCACGATCCCGGAAAAGTACGTGGTGACCTCGCGGTGGCCCAGGACGATGACACCCGCCACCGGTCCAACGGTGCGGCTCGGGCAGTCCGGGGTGGTGCTCGTTGGGGTTGGGAGGCCCTGGCCAACGATCTTCGCGGTGCTGAAGTCGTAGGTGCCCGCGAACGTCAGCGAGGCGGTCCCGTCCGCCTTGAGCGGAATGCCGCAGATGTCCGTGTAGTAGGCGCCGGTGACGGTGATCCCATTGGCCGCGGCGCTCGCGGTGATCGCCGCCTGCACGGCGGCGTCCCAGCCGCCGCCGGGCTCCACGCTGCCGGCCATGCGTCGCGCAAGGACGATGGCGCCGGCCTCCGCGGCGGCGTCTGTCCCGTTCTGCGTCCCACGCTGGTTGGCCATGAGGTTGCCGCCGTCGATCACGGCACCGGACATCGCGATAAGGGCGACCAGCACCAGGATCATCAGGGGCAGGGCCTGGCCGGCCTGGCGGTCGCCGGCGCGCCTGCGGGCGAGATCGGGCATCGGTGCCACCTTGCCTCTCACGGGAAGACCCGCTCCAGCGGGAACTGGGAGTTGGCGCTCAGGTTGATGGTGCCCAGGATGGAGCCCACCAGGGGCGTGATGGCCTGGAAGCGAGCGGTGACCGTCAGGCTGGCGATGCATCCCACGTGCAGCGTTGGCGAGCAGGTCATGGCCACGTCCGTTGGCGGCGCATAGGTGAGCGTGACGTCCGCCGGTGTCACGCTCAGGCCCACGGCCGTGGACGCGGCGCAGGCACGTGCGGACCAGTGCGGCTGGGTGAGGTCCTCGATGGGCATGTCCTCGCGGCATGTCGTCACGGTGTTGGCCGGGCTGAGCTGGTTGACCGCCGCAACGCGCGCACCGTGCCGGGCTGCGTTGGCCAGCGTGTTGTAGGCGAGGACTGCCCGCCCGCCATCGACCGCGACCATGATCAGCACCACCACGATGGGCACGATCAGCGCGAACTCGACGAGGGACTGGCCTCGCTCTCGTCCTCGGACCCGGCGCGCCAGCATCACCCAGGCGTCCAGAAGACGGTCATGGAGGACTGACCGCACGCGGCGCTCGTGTTCGGGGTGCTGGTCTGGCTGGTGACGCGGCCCTTGTCGGACGGGCCCACCCCGGGGTTGAAGATCAGCGGCGTGGTGAAGCCCGCACCCGGGTACCTCGTGTTGTTGATCTTGTAGCCGTCCGTGCCCCAGGCACCCGCGGCGTACTTGATGTCCAGGCCCACGAGGTTGGGGATGATGCACTGGACGGGCGTGGGCGTGGGGGCGGGAGTGGCGCCCGGGGGAACCGGGGTGGGCGTGGGCGAGGGCGTGGGTGACGGCGTGGGTGACGGCGTGGGGTGATCGTCGTCATCAGCGCGCGTTGGCGTGGGTGTTGGCGCCGGCGTGGGCGTCGCGATGTCCAGGATGGTCCCGTTGCGCACCGGGAAGGCGGCAGCAGCCGTCACGTTGACCCGGTTTCCCAGGACGTTGCCGATGATGGGCGTGATGATCCCGAAGCTGCAGGTGACACGGACGGTGACCGGCGTGCCGATGCCGTTGAGCCCGTCCGCTCCGGACTGGAACTGGGGTGTGGGCAGCGGGCTGGGCATCGTGCAGTCGATCCCGGCCGCCTCTGCGGTCATCTGGCGGACGTACTCCGCCTGTGCCTTCGTGTCCGGGTTGGCGACGCTCCAGGCCTCCGGGTTCTCCGCCGCGAAGTCCGCGCCGTGGCGGGCGATCTGGTGCAGATCCACCCAGCCAAGGAAGACGCGGCCAAAGTCAAGCCCGGCCAGGATGACCAGCATGGTCACCGGGAGAACGAGCGCGAACTCGACGACGGACTGGCCGCGATGATCGCGCCGGCGCGGGTGGGCGCGCCGCCCGGTGCCCGCCCGGCGACCCGTCGTGGGTGGCATGCGGCGCATGCCTGCACGGTCGTCGGAGCGAGTGCTGTTGTGGGCCATCGAGATCTGCAACCCCGTGTGGATCATGCGTGGTGCCCTTGAGGCTACGCCAGGGACTGTGCGCCCGTCACCTTACGCTGGGGCTTGCCGCCGCGCATCCGATAGTCCTACCCCGAGGTCCCCGAAGGGGGGAGGCCGGAACCCGCTCGGCCAGGCCCTACTCCGTGAGCCGCACAACGTACCCCCCAAAGGGGCTGGACGGGATCAGCCCGCAGCTGTCGGCGGCCTGCTGGGCCGGCGTGCACTCGCCGATGGTCAGCGGCTGCGAGGTGAAGTCACCCAGGATGTACCCGGTGATCGTCTTGTCCGAGCCGCCGGACGCGCTGGTCACGTGGAACATCGCCCAGCCCACGAAGCAGCCGTCCGTGTTGACACTGCCCGCAGGGCACGGGCCGGTGACGGGAACCGGAACATCCTTGCCAGCGAGGTACGTGTTCACGTCTGTGAACAGGCTGTTGTGGAAGCCCTCGTTCTGCTGGCCCAGGTACTGCCCAACGTCGAAGGTGGAGGTCACCACGTTGACGCCGGAGATGATCTGGGAGACCTCGGTGGTGTTCACGTTGTCATTGCCGTTGTAGTCCGTCCAGGCCACGTCCAGGCCGCTCACCGGGTAATCGCCGTTGGCCTCGCCGAACGCCGTTGGGGTCGTGTACTTCGGCGTCCCGTCCGTGTTGAACGCGTTGATGCTCAGGATCCAGGGAGCGGAGCCGACTCCGGTGTCGATGGTGCCCGCCTGGGCTGCCGCGGTCACGGACACGTCCCAGGACGCGATCCCCACGATCCCTGCGAAGGCGTTTGGGTGCGGGCGGGTGATGTCCACGGTGACCATCGCCCCGGACGAGACGGGGTTCACGGTGACCGTGACCGCGGCGCCGTCCTGGCCGTGGGTGTACCCGTTGCGCGTGGCAGCGGTGCGCGCGGCAGCGAGGGCTGCGGTCTGCTTTGCGGTGGGGTTGCCGCTCGCGTTGAAGTACGTGTTCGCGCCGGCGAGTGCGGCGATGTCCGCGGCGTTCTGCTGCGTGCGCCGCTGGGCGAACGTGTCGCCCCCGTCGAGGACGAGGCCAACGGACGCGATGATCGCAACCGCCGCGAGCGCGAAGACGACGAGGATCTGGCCGCGCTGGCCACGCTGCGTGGTGGGCTCGCTCGGTTTGTGGGGTGTGGTGGGCGTGCGCATGGCGAGCCTCCGGTTCACGGGATCTGCACCGTGCTCGACGCGCCGAGCGTCACGGGCGCCAGCATGCCGAGGAACGAGACGGGGCTGTAGGGGGCGGTGGTGGTCACGCGGACGTAGTTGCCAGAGGCGCACGATGCGCCGGCACCGGTGATGTCCACGCAGGCGTACGTGGGCGTGCCCAGGCCGGGCGTGATCGCCTGCAGGGCGGCGAGTCGGGCCGTGGTGGCCGCGCTGTTGCCCACGGGGCTGCCGAGGTGGGTGGCCGTGATGCGGCCGAGCTCCCGGGCCGCCTCGGCAACGCCGTTGTACGTGTAGATGCCGCGGCCCAGGTCGAAGACGGCAACGACGAGCACCAGGAAGACGGTGATGGCGAGGGAGAACTCCACGAGCGCCTGGCCTTGGTCGCGGCGGTGGGAGCGGCACCGGCTGGTCATCGCGTCGTCACCAATGCGGTGTAGCTGAACGTCCCCGTCGGGATCGTCACGGTGAGGATCACGTGGTAGGTGGCCCCGGACGCCGGGTAGGTGTGGCTCACGGAGCTGAGCGCACCCGCATCGGTGGTTCCGTCACCGAACTCCCAGCGCCAGTAGGTGATGGCGCAGGTGCCGGTCGTGGGAGTGGAGTCGCTGGTCAGGACGACCGGTTTCGTCTTGTTCTGCTGGCTGTAGGTGAAGTGCACGATCGGCGATGCGCAGCTGGGCGTTGGCGAGGGCGTGGACGTTGGCGAGGGCGTGGACGTTGGCGAGGGTGTGGAGGTTGGCGAGGGCGTGGACGTTGGCGAGGGCGACGGCGTGGGGCTGGGCGTGGGCGACGGGGTCGCGTAGCCGGCCGCGGCGGGAAGGACGACCACGTCGGCGGTCACGCGTTCCGTGAGGGTGATGGTCTGGCCACCGAAGAACGGCGCAAGCAGCGGCGTCAGGAGCTGGAAGTGGCCCGTCACGGCGACCTCCACGGTGGCGCCGAACGTCACCGAGCAGGACGGCGAGCAGGTCAGCGCAACGTCCGCCGGCTCGACCGTCACGGCCCCGTCTCCGGCCTCGTTGACGGCGGCGCAGATGATCTTGTTGCTCGCGGAGCAGGCCGCTCCGGCGGAGTAGGACCCGGGCTCCCGGGCCGCCACCATGGCGCCTTCGCGTGCGGCGTTGGCCACGGCCACGCGCAGGTAGAAGATCCGGCCGAGGTCAACGGCGGACAGGAGCAGGAGCGCGAGCACCGGCGTGACGATCGCAAGCTCCACGAGCGCCTGGCCCAGGTCACCGCGCGGGCCGGACTGGCCAGTGCGGGCCGCGCCGTCGCGCGCGGGCACGGGCGCAACTGCGCCGAAGAGCTTCCGGGTCCCGTTGGCGACAGGACGCCGACGCCGACCATGCCGAATGCCTCGCATGGCACATCCCCGTGCGCGGCCCACCCCCGTGGGGACCGCTCGCGACGACTATCGAGCGCCCACCTTGCGACGGTGTTTGCAGACTGTCTGACGCAGCAGGGACAAATGTCCTACATCGGTGCGTTCACGCACCGTACGTGTGGCCTTACTGCGTGAGCCGCACCACGTACGCGTCGAACGGGTTGGCGGTCACCAGGCCGCACTGGCCGGCCGCTTGGGCGGCAACCGTGCACTGGCCAACGGACAGGGGCTGCGAGGTGAAGTCACCGGTGAAGTAGCCGGTGATCCGCTTCACGCTGCCACCGGTGGCGGACGTCACGTGGAACATGGTCCAGCCCTTGAAGCAGCCGTCCGCGTTCGCGGAGCCGGCCGGGCACGGGCCCGTGACGGGGACCGGGACGTCCTTGCCGGCGAGCGACGCCTGGACGTCGTCGTAGAGCGTCGTCATCGCGCCGTTGTTGTGCTGGCCGATGTACTGGTCCGCAGCCACCGTGGCCGTGACCACGCGCGTGCCCTGGATGATCGCCCGGGCCTCGGCTGCGTTCACGTTGTTGCCGCCGTTGAAGTCCGTCCAGGCGATGTCCGTGCCGCCCGTGGGGTAGTCGCCATTGCCCTCGCCGAAGGCGATCGGGTTGTTCTTGCCGTACTTCGGCGTGCCGTCGGCGTTGAAGGCGCCCACGTTCATGATCCAGGGCGCGCTGCCCACGGCGGTGTCCACGCCGCCGGCCATCGCGGCCGCACTGACGGTGACGTCCCAGCTGGAGAACCCGATGATCCGCGCGAAGCTGTTCTGGTGCGGGCGGTTGATCGTGACGCGGACGGTGGCGCCGGAGGAGAGCAGGGAGACGCTCGTGGTCACCGTGGTGCCGTTGCCCTGGGTGTAGCCGTTGCGGGTCGCGGCCGCGGCGGCGACGGAGATGGCCGCCGCCTGGCGGGCTGCCACGGTGCCGGTGCTGTTGAGGTACGCGTTCGCGCCCGCGAGCGCCGCGACGTCCGCGGCGTTCTGCTCGTCGCGCCGCTGCGCGAACGTGTCGCCACCGTCCAGCACGAGGCCCAGCATGGCGCACAGCGCGGTGGCGGCGAGCGCGAAGAGGACCAGGATCTGGCCCTGCTCGGACTGGCGGCTGCGGGTGCTGCGGCGGGTGGTCTGCGTGGTCATCGTGTCCCCCTCCCCGTCAGGGGATCTGCGCGCTGCTGGTGGAGGAAAGCGTCACCGGGGCCAGCATTCCCAGGAACGAGAGCGGTCGGTAGGAGGCGGTCACCGTGACGCCGACCCAGTTGCCGGACGTGCAGCCGGCGCTGATGCCGTACAGGTCGGAGCAGGTGAACGTGGGGGTGCCAAGGTCCGGCGTGATGGACCGGGCGGTGGCGATCGCATCCGTCGTCGCGGCGCTGGTTCCCACCGGGCTGCCCAGGTTGAGCGATGTGGTGCGGGAGAGCTCGCGGGCCGCCTCGGCGACGCCGTTGTACATGTAGATGCCCTTGCCGAGGTCGAAGACCGCGACCAGCATCAGCAGGAAGATCGGGATGGCGAGCGAGAACTCAACCAGGGCCTGGCCGCGGTCGCGGCGGTCCTGGGTGCTCATGCCTTCACCGACGTGGTGTAGCTGAACGTGCCCGCCGGCGTGGTGACCGTCAGCGTCACGGAGTACCACTGGCCGCTGCTGCCGGCGCCGAAGTCGTGGGTCACGGTGGGCAGGTTCCCGGCATCGGTCTTGCCGTCGCCGTAGGCCCAGCGCCAGTAGGTGATCGCGCAGGCGCCCGTGGTGGGGGTCGCGAGGCTGGTCAGCGTGACCGTGCCGTTGCTGCTGCCGCCGCCGGCGTTGCTGGCCTGGCGCGAGGAGAAGCTGACCGTTGCCGGGGCGCAGGTGGGCGCCGGCGTGGGCGTGGCCGTGGCGCGCGGCGTGGCCGTGGGGGTCGCGGTCGCGGTGGGTGCCGGGGTCGCCGTGGGCGTGGCCGTGGGCGTGGGCGTGGCGCTGGGGGCTGCCGTGGGCAGGGTGCCGCCCGTGGGGCTGGTGATGACGTCCGCCGTGGCCGTGTCGCTGAACGTGATCGCGGAGCCGCCGGTGAACGCGGCGAGGAGCGGGGTCAGCAGGTTGAAGCGGCCGGTGACCGTGACGGCGACGGTGGTGCCGTAGGTGGCGGAGCAGGAGCCGCTGCAGCTCATCGCCACGTCCGCCGGGGCGATCGTGACCCAGGAGCCCGCGTTCTCGTGCGTCGCAGCGCAGATCACGCGGTTGGAGGAGGAGCAGGGCTGGCCGGCGCTGAACGACGTGGGGTCGTGCGCAGCCTCCAGGGCCGCCTCGCGCGCCGCGTTGGAGACCGTGATCCGTGCGTAGAAGATGCGGCCCAGGTCCACGGCGCCGACGAGGATGAGGAGCAGGATCGGCGTGACCAGCGCAAGCTCCACGAGGGCCTGTCCACGGGCATCGGAGGAGTCCGATCGACGCGGTAGGACCCGGTCATGGGACGTGGTGCGGGAAGTCCTGCTCATGTGTTGCAAGGTCGCACTTCCGACGCACGAGAGGCATGACCCGCGAGTACCAGCGGGCTAGGACCTTACGTCTTCCCTGACTGTCCCCGCACCACCC
>CAIYZX010000686.1 GCA_903930745.1 uncultured Chloroflexota bacterium
CCGGCACGGACCCGCAGCCCTACTTCCGCGTCTTCAACCCCATCCTGCAGGGCCAGCGCTTCGATCCCGATGGCGACTACGTCCGCCGATGGGTCCCGGAGCTGCGCGGGATCGCGGGGAGCGCGGTGCACACGCCGTGGGAGCTGGACGCCACCGCACAGCGGACGGCCGGCGTGCGGATCGGCGTGGACTACCCGGCGCCCATCGTGGACCACGCGATGGCCCGGGAGCGCGCGCTCGCCACGTACGGGGAGACGAAGACCCGCGCCGCCGGCGGTTGACCGGCGGGCCGCCCACCGGCGGCGCCGTAGCGCCGACCCGTGGCGCGGTACCGTTGCGCGTGGAGGTACCGAACCCATGTCCACCGAGCCCGCCGCCCCGCTGCCGCCCGCCACCTTCTTCGAGGACCTGCTGGGCGAGACGCCGCACGTGACACGCGGCATCCACAGCCAGACGCTGGAGGATCACCCGGACCTGCGCCTGGTGATGTTCGCGTTCGCACCGGGCGAGGAGCTCAGCGAGCACACCGCCGCGCGACCTGCCGTGGTCCACGTGCTGGACGGCGAGGGCGAGGCCGTGGTGGGCGGCGTGCACCACCGGGTCCACGCGGGATCCTGGTTCCGGATGCCGCCCCGGTTGCCGCACTCCATCCGCGCCACCACGCCGCTGCGGATGGCGCTCTACCTGCTGCGCGCCTCGGACTGATCCCGCCCCAGGCCGTCGCCGTCTCGCGGGCTATCCCGCGGGCGTTGGCGTCGGTTCGACCGTGGGCTCCGGCGTGGGCGTTGCCGGCTCCGGCGTGGGCTCCGGCGTGCCCGTCGGCGTGGCGGACGGCGTCGCCGTGGGCTTCGGCGTCGCCGTGGGCTTCGGCGTGGGCGTGATGCCGCACGTGGACGACGAGGAGGCCTTCTTCGTCTTGCCCGTGCCCGCGTCCGGCATGGTGTCGAACCCCTCCGGGCGGACACCGGGCTCCGTGAAGAGCGCCGCGGCGGTCTTGCGGATCAGCGGCAGGTTGGGGATCTGGATGGAGCCGCGGTCGTCATACCCGCTCTTCACGTACGGGTGCGCGAAGACCACGCGGTACACGTCCTTGCGGCCAACCTCCGCCGCCACGTCGATCCAGTCCGCGATGAACGCCGGCGGGATGTTCGTCTGGATCGTCTGGCCCAGGGAGCGGAGGAAGCTCGCCGGATCGGCGAGGAAGGCGCCTTCCACGAGGCGGTCACGCAGCGCGGCGACCACCTCCTGCTGGCGGGCGGCGCGGGTGAAGTCGCTCTCGCCGGCGGCCTTGCGGACACGGGCGTAGGCCAGGGCCTGGTTGCCGTTGAAGTGCCAGTACCCGGGCGTGATGGAGAAGCCGGTGATCCCGTACTCCTTGTACCGCGGGTCGCAGAAGCCGTCCGTCACGTTGACGTTCACGCCACCCACGGAGTCCACGAGGTACACGAAGCCGCCCAGGTTGACCTGGGCCCACATGTCGATCTTGATCCCCAGCAGCTCGCCCAGCGCGGCCGCGAGCACGCTCTGCCCGTCCTTGGCCCCGGGGAACTTGGACAGGTGCCAGCGCACGTACGAGACCAGGCTGTTGATCTTGCCGCGGTAGGAGCGGCCATCCGGCAGCGGGACGTCAACGGTGTCACGCGCGATGGAGACCATCGACACGGTCTTGCCCACGGGGTCCAGGCTGGCCACGATCATCGTGTCCGTGAGGGC
>CAIYZX010000687.1 GCA_903930745.1 uncultured Chloroflexota bacterium
GCGGGTGCGGGTGGGGGTGCGGGTACGCGCGGCGCGGGCGTCCGCGTCGTCATGGACCTGCGGGCGCTCCAGGATCCATCTCGTGCACCCCAGACGGCGCTCTACCTTGACTCGCTGCTCGCCGCCCTGGACGCGGACCCGGTGCCTGGCGAGTCGTTCTCCTTCCTCATGGCCCTGGACCGGGACGATCCCACCGAGGGCCTGACGAACCTCGACGTCATCGGGCGCCGGCTCCTGCCGCCCACCCGGGCGTTGCGCTCCGGCGCCCTCACCGTGGATCCGCTGCTGCTGCGCGGGGCGTCGATGGGCGCCGGGTGGCGGGCGGAGCGCTCCGGTGCCGCGGGGTCCGTCTACCACGCGACGGCGGGTGCGCTGCCCATCGCGTCCGGGATCCCGGTGGTGGCCGCCCTCTTCGATCTTGCCCCCTGGACCCTCGCGGACGCGTACCAGCGGGGGACCGCGGCGCGCTTCGGCCAGCGGATCCGGGCCCGGCTCCTGCGTGACGCCGCCGCCGTCATCGTCACCGCCAACGCCACCGGGCTTGACGCCCGCCGCGTGCTGCGGGTTCGCAAGGACCGCCTGCGGCTCATCCCGCTGGCGCCCCGCCCCGCCTTCCGCCCCGCGGCCGCCGCGGACGCCGGGCCCGAGCAGGAGCGCCTGGGGCTCCGCGGCCGGTACGCCGTCTGGGCCGGCCGCCACGATGCCCGCCAGGACCTGCCCACGCTCTTCGCCGCGCTCGCAGCGCTCTCCACGGAGGCGCCGCCGGAGGGTGTGCCTGCCGCCGAGTGGCCGCCGCGGGTCTGCATCGTGAGCGCCACGCCGGAGGATCGGGCGGCATTCTCGCGGGAGGCCGCCGCCGCGGGCGTCGCGGATCTCCTGGCCTACGAGCAGGGCCTCCCCGTTGATCGCCTCGCCGCGCTGGTGGCGGGCGCCCGCGCGCTGGTCCAGCCCGCGAGGACGGAGGGCACGGGCCTTGCCGCGCTGGAGGCCATCGCCACCGGGGTGCCGGTGATCGCATCGGCCGTGGGCGCGCTGCCGGAGGTCGTGGGCCGGGCCGGGATCCTCGTGGAGCCGGGTGAGCCCGCCCGTCTCGCCGCCGCGCTCCGCGCCGCCTGGGGTGACCGGGTGCACGGGGTGATCGCCGCGGCCGCCGCCGAGCGTGCCGGCACGATGCGCACCTGGGCGGACGTCGCGCGCGACACGCGGGCCGCCTGGGCCGCCGCCGCGAGGGTGGCGCCGCTCCTCTAGGCCGCCGGCGACACCGCCGCTGGGCCCCGCTCGGTCCCGGGCGCCAACCCGCCTTCGGCGTCGGGCGCCAACCCGCCTTCGGCGTCGGGCGCCAACCCGCCTTCGGCGTCGGGCGCCAACCCGCCTTCGGCGTCGGCCCCCGGCCCGTCTCGCTACGGCGCCAGCCCGCCTTCGGCCTCGGCCCCCGGCCCGTCTCGCTACGGCGCCGGCGATACCGCCGCTACGGCGCCGGAGTGGGCGTGGCGCTCGGGTTCGGCGTGGGCGTGGGGCTGGGGGCGACCTTGCCCTGGTTCCAGGTCACCGTGGTCCCCTTCGGCA
>CAIYZX010000688.1 GCA_903930745.1 uncultured Chloroflexota bacterium
CCACCCTCGACAACTCCTCTGGCCCTCGCTTCGACTGTCCTGCAAGACCAGCCGAGCGTAGGGAGCGATGAGGTCGGGGGTGGGGCCATTTCTGGTGATCAAACTGGCCGAAAGTGGGGCCAGTTCAGGTGATCATGCCCAGTGGGCTGGGTGATGGCATCCGGTTTCGATCCACGATGCCAGACGAGCACCGACGACATCCGCACCAGCTACGCCGCCACGGCGGCCGAACTGGACCAGCTCGCCTCGGACGACCCAAACCCAACAAGGTTCCTTCAGCGACGGCCAGCCTTTCCTGCCGGCTGACAACGGCATGTGTGCCCCCACCGCCCCGGCGGAGCTGTTGGCGGCTGCCTTCCAGGGCGTCGTGGCTGGTTACGAGATGGAGGAGAACCCGGACGCGCTCATCGGGCCGACCCTTTCTCGGCCACGATTCCGCCCTGGCCGGTGGCCGGTGGATCCTCAACTGGCACCTCGCGCACTGCGCGGACCATCTCGGTGGCCCTGGCTGCATTGACCTCACGGACCCGGTGCACGCCACCCTCGCAACACTGCTCCGCGGGACCCCTCCCCGTGGTCGATTCGGACTCCCGGGGCACGTTCGGCAGCTGGCGCGGTTTCGTCCTGCCAGCCATTCGCGACTGATGGCTGCCGACGACACCCCGCCCTCTATCGGCGAGACCGGGCCTCCGGGCCTGGAGCCTAGTCCTCGTCCTCGACCGCGTCTCGTGCCTGCGCGTCATCAGCGCCCGCCACTGCCCGGCGCTGGAACTCGAATAGCCCGGCACGCTCCAGATCGTCGCAGCGACCCATAATCCATTCGACGGCCGCCTCGGCCGTCGGGAATGCCGAGGGATGGGCGCGGACTGCCAGCAGCGTGCGCCCTTCGTAGGCGAGGACCCAGCCGGCCGAGGCCAGCCCGGCGTCTTGGGCAAGCTTGTGGGCGCCTGCACGCAAGGCGCCGTACTTCGGGTCGGCCCTCATCATCACCACGAACTTCGTCTCGCCGTCATCCTCCGAGTCGAGCCCGCAGAAGAACTTGATCCTGGTGCCGCCGGTCAGGGAGATGCCGATCCGGCCCCGCTTGGTAAAACTGTCGCTGACCTCCCTCGGGAGGCTCTGGCGCGGCCACCAGCCACCGGGAATCCCCGGGTGGCGGCGCAGCCCCTCGGCATTGATGAGCTCGCACAGCTGGCGAGTCTTCCTGAAGAGGCGGAAGGCGTCTGGGAGCGAGACCGCCTCGCGCGAGGTGATCGGAAACGCCAGATCATCGACCACGTGCTTCTCCTTGAGGAATGCCGCCAGCTCCTGCCATAGGACGCCCGCGTCGACCGACTGGCCGATGTGCATTGCCAAGCTCCGCCACGACAGGAAGCCAGGCATCGGGAGGGAGCGAGCCTCGAGTTCCGCCGCAAGGCAGCCATCGGCGCGGAGGTCGGCCGGGGCGAGGAGGACGAGATCCCGCGGGACTCCGTCGAGGCTCTTAGCCCATCCCTGCGCCATGGCGTAGCGCGTGAGCTGGTTCAGACTTGTCGTGGGCAGCCGGAGACCCGCTGGATCATCAGGCTCCACCGGTCTTGATGCCCCGCTGAGTGGCGCGCCGACCTTCACCTCGATCCAGAGCTCGCGCCCGGGGAACGGTGCCGACCAGGACAGCACGAGGTCCGGCCGAATGGAATCCCCGGGCGGGGCCATCGGGTACTGCGTGATGACCGCTACGGCACGCCCATCTACCGAGTCGGGGTTGAACGCACCTGCGGCTGCGAGCGCGGCGAGCAACAGGGCGGGCTCGCGACGGATCGCACCGGCGACCGCCTCCGTGGTGAAGTCCTCGAGCGGCTCTCGCGCGGCGTCGGGGTCCACGGCCTGCTTGAAGAGCCCACTGAGGATTGATGGCATCCCGTGCCCCCCAAGCGCGTGCCGTTTTGGGCAGCCAACATCGGCGTCAGTGCACGCGCAGTCTTCCTGATGAGTATGGCGCGCTCGGCGCTCGCGGGAGGTCCGACGAGGACGTCCCTACCGCCGCCGCGGCTCTACCTCCTCGAGGCTGAACCGGGGCTGCAGGGGAGCCGACAGGCGCACCCGGCTCGGCTTCATCACCGGCTCGAGCTCCCCGAGGATCCGGCGGCCCTCCGGGGAATGGCGCAGTTCGAGGAAGTCCTTGGCGGCGACCGCGATCGCGCGGCTGCCGGAGCCCACCTCGACTACCCACCGCCGGAACTGCGGTAGGTCTGCAGGGGTCAGGTTGAGCACCGGGACGCCAACCTCGGCCGCCCACGTGAAGAGGCGTCCGAGCGCCGAGCGGCGGACGGCCTGCACCGCCGGCTGGGGAGCCTGCTCGGCCACGGCCCGGACCAGTTCTCCGAGCGGGGTGCCCTCGGCCTCACGGAGGATCGCGCTCCGGTCGCCCAAGCCGATCGCGCGCGAGGCATGCTCGGGGTCCGCGACCGCGAGCACCTTGCGGATCTCGGATCGAGCCTGCACGCGAGCGCGCCCGGCCGGGACCGTGTCGAGATAGGCGGACACGACGTCGCGGCCGGCGTGCTCCGGCGCCGAGGCCTGCTGCCGGCACCAATCCGCGTAGAGGCGCGCAGCTCGCCGTCGGCGACGAGCCGCGCCCGGATGGAGTCCAGTGCAGGCGGTCTCGACCGCTGCGTCCCAGGTCGTAGCGAGAAGTTGGTTCATGCCCGCCAAGTCCAGCGGCGCCGGCCAGCCGTCAACCCGGGTAGGGGAGGGACTTGGGTACGGGGGTGCGCTGGGTACCGGGAGGGCATTCCCAAACCCGAGGCTTCCCCCGATCTCGGCTCCCGGCCGCCGGTTGTCAGGCGGCCCCGAGCCACGGGAGACGCCGCCTTGCGAGAGACCGACGCCGGGGTCGCCCGCGCCTCTGCCCGCCCCCTCGTCGAGTGCTGGCCGCTCGTCAGCGACCGCATGCGCATCCGGGGACTTTCTTCGCGCACGCAGGCGGAGTACCTGACGCAGGCGAGCCGCTTCGCCAGCTGGTTCCTCGAGACCTCGGGGCGCCACGCCCGGGTCGCGGACCTCACGACCACGAGCGGCAACGCATTCATCGTGTGGGCCGAGGACGCCGCCCGCGCGGACGGGCGGCGCTGGCGGGCGGCCACGCGGGCCGCGTACGCGCGCAACCTGCGGTCCTTCGCCCATCACCTCGCGCGGGTGCTCGACCTCCCCGCGAACCCGCTCGGGGGCCTCGCGGTCGCCCGGACGCAGCAGCGGGAGCCTGACGCCCTCGACGACGAGGTCCAGGCCGATCTCCTCGGCAGCCTCGACGGGACTGACCCCTACGAGGTGATCACGCGTGCGCTCGTCGCGCTCTCGCTCGAGGCCGGGCCGCGGAGCAGCGAGCTCGCTGCCATGGACGTCGAGGACTTCGCGATGGCCCGGCACCGTGGTCGGGATCTCGGCATGGTGGTCCATGTCCGCCATCCCGCGAAGGGCGGCAGTCCGCGGACCCTGCCGCTCGGGGCGGTTGCCGAGGACTTCATCAGGGCCGCGGTCGGCAACCGCATTACTGGCCCCCTGTTCCCCGGACGGGACGGCGGGCGGATGGAGGTCAAGGCCCTGAGCAAGCGCGTCACCCGGGCGGGCCGGCGGCTCGGGATCACCATCGCGCCGCACCGCCTCCGCAGGACGGCGGCCAGTACGTACATCACCTACGGCGCCCAGTCCGGACAGGCGAACGCCGTGTTCGGCTGGAAGCCCGATCCCCTCGACGTCAAGGCCGGCAGCTACACCACGCCGACGCTGCCCCAGCTCCTCTACGCCCACCAGGAGCGGCTCTCGCCGCTGGACCGGCTCGAGCTCGAGCTCGCCGACCGGGGCCTGCCGCCCCTCCGGTGACGCCCGACTGTGCCCTCGCGGCGCCACCGGTCGAGTGGCGAGGCGCCGCCGTGGGCCTCGAGCAGGTCGATCTCGGTCAGGTCGGCGTAGACGCGGACCATGTCGAGGCTCCTGTGTCCGAGCGCCTTCTGGAGGGCGAGCTCGCCGCCCCCGTTGCGGAGGAACTCGAGGGCGAAGGTGTGCCGGAGGGTGTGGGGGGAGCGGCGCACTCCCCGGATCCCGGCGCGCTTCCCCGCGGTCCGCATGAGCTCGCCGAAGCGGTGCGCCGTCAGCGGAGCGCCGTTGGGCTGGAGCAGGAGCGGCTCGTCGGCGCGCCCGACCGGCACCGGGCGCTCGTGGTTGACGTAGCGCGTCAGCTCGACCGCGGCCTGTGCGCCGTACGGGACGAGCCGCTCCCGGCGGCCCTTCGCGAGCCGGACGCGCAGGAAACCATCGCGGACGTCGCCGACCTGCAGCCCGCACAGCTCCGACGCCCGCAGGCCCGTGTCGGCGCAGAGCGCGACGGCGACGGTGAGGACCGGCGGCCCGACTTCCATGATCGCCGCCACCTGCGCGCCCGAGAGCGGCAGGATGAGCGGCGACGGCGCCCTGGGCAGCCGGACGGGCGCCAGTGGGTCGTCGGCGAGCATTCCCTCGCGCACGGCCCATGCCGCGAGGACCTTGAGGCCGCGCATGGCAGAGCGGACGCTGGTCGGGGTGCGCGTGCCGGCGAGCCCGGCGGCCCACCGGCGGGCCGCGTCCGCGGTCACGTCGGCGAGCACCTGCGACGCAGGGTCGGTGCCCAGCGAGGCGCGGAACGCGCGGACGGACCACTCGTAGTGCTCGATCGTCCGGGCCGACAGCTGGCGGCTCCGGCAGTCGGCGATGAAGAGCTCGACGACCGTGTCAAGGGAGCGCTTCTTGGGGTGCTCACGCAGCATCGCGCCGACCCCCGAACCAGGCCCGAATCGGGCGATCAGGGGAGCACTCCAAGCACGGAGTTGCTGCAATCAGGGGAGCAAACACGTCGATTCCGTCCTCTGTCCCCGAGTAAGGGGAGATGGGCTGCTCCTCTGACCCCGAGAAAGGGGAGGTGCTGGGAGCGGGAATCGTGCGTGGATACGGTCAGGAGAGGGGGAGTTGGCTGGCGCGCTAGGATTCGAACCTAGAACCCCCTGATCCAGAGTCAGGTGCTCTACCGTTGAGCCACGCGCCAGCGGTGCCCCGCATCTTAGCGCATGCAGGGCGCGGGGGTCATCCCCCGGTCCGGGTGGGGACGGGCGTCAGGGCGCAGGAGCGCTCATGAACGCCTGGTTGGCCACCTCCACGTACATGCCAACCCCACCGTCGTCATCCTCGGTGTAGGTCCCGAAGAGCATGCCGTTGATCTCGGTCTGGGCGGACTCGGCGCCGAGGTTGTCCAGCAGCCACGGGACCGCCTGGTTCGTGCCGATCTCCTCGCCCAGCATCGCGGCGGTGAAGCCGCCGAGGAACTCCGCGGTGGCCTGCAGGTCCGGCATCTCGGATCCGGCCTCGTTCAACAGCGCGGCGAACGCGTCGCCCGTGACCCCGTCCGCGCTCACCACCAGGGCGATGAGCTCCGTGGAGCCGCCGCCCGCGTCACGGAAGCAGCGGACCGTGGTGTAGTCCTTCGCCTGGGTGGACGGGGTGGGGTCCTCGCACTCGAAGCCAACGGAGATGTAGTAGTCCAGCACGTCGCCGGGCTTGAACGCGAAGCCGCCGTTGTCGCCCGGGTCCGGGGTGCCGGCCTCGATGGACGGGGCCTCGATGGACGGCTCGGGGGTGACGGGCGCCTCGGTTGGTGCCTCGGTGGGCGCAGGCGTGGCCGGCGCCTCGGTGGGGGCCGGGGTCGCGGGCGCCGCGGTGGGCGCGGGCGTGGCCGCGGAACCGCCGCAGGCGGCGAGGACCAGGGTGGCGGCGAGCAGCAGCGCGCCGGGCGCCGTGGGGCGGGTGATGGTCATGACGGGTAGGACTCCCTCGGTGTCGGCGACCGCCCCCACGGCCGGTTGAGCTGCGCCCTCCCAACGGGGCGCGGAACAGGGTACCTGTGGTCAGGCGGGTCCGGGCGTCAGGCCAGGCCGTCGTGCGCGAGTCCCTGGGCCAGGGCGTCCGCAAGCACCACGCGCAGCTGGTCCCACTCGGTGAGGAACG
>CAIYZX010000689.1 GCA_903930745.1 uncultured Chloroflexota bacterium
GAAGGGTTGCGAAGGGCCGCTGGCGCAGGCCGGTATACTGCACCCGCTTGGTCGCCATTCCCGCGGCCCGGCCTTCCCTGATCTCGCTTGACCCTCCCGCGGCGCCCCCGCCGCTGCACCTCTCGCCCCGCCGGCCCGGTGGCCGGCTCCTGGCAGAAACAAGGAACGACGCAGCCTCATGCTCGACCGGCTTCTGGGCCTCTTCTCGCGCGATATCGGCATCGATCTCGGTACCGCGAACACGCTCGTCCACGTCCGTGACCGCGGCATCGTCATCTCGGAGCCAAGCGTCGTCGCCATCGACGCCAAGACCAAGCGCGTCCTGGCCATCGGCGCCGAGGCCAAGCGAATGGTGGGCCGCACCCCCGCATCCATCGTGGCCATCCGGCCGCTCCGTGACGGTGTCATCAGCGACTTCGACGTCACCGAGCAGATGATCAAGTACTTCGTCCACAGGGTGCACGACCGGGTGGGGATGATCTCCCGGCCGCGGATGCTGCTGGGCATCCCGTCCGGCGTGACCGAGGTGGAGAAGCGCGCGGTCCGCGACGCGGCGATGAACGCCGGCGCCCGCTGGGCCCGCCTCATCGAGGAGCCCATGGCCGCGGCCATCGGCGCCGGTCTCCCCGTCTCGGAGCCGTCCGGCTCCATGATCGTGGACATCGGCGGCGGCACCACCGAGGTGGCCGTGCTGAGCCTCGGCGGCATCGTGGTGAGCCGGTCCATCCGCATCGGCGGTGACGAGATGGACCAGGACATCGTCAACTACGCCCGGCGCGAGTACAACCTCTTCCTGGGCGAGCGGACGGCGGAGGACATCAAGATCGCCATCGGCTCGGCGTACCCGGGCGAGTGGGACGCGCAGCGCGTGACCCTCCGCGGCCGCGACCTGCTCACGGGCCTGCCCCGGAGCGTGGAGGTTGGCGCGGACCAGATCCGCGAGGCCATCGAGGTCTCCGTGACGCAGATCGTGGACACCATCAAGGACACGATCGAGGAGACGCCGCCGGAGCTCGTCGCGGACATCATGGACCAGGGCATCGTGCTCGCCGGTGGCGGCGCGCTGCTCGCGGGCCTGGACCGCCGCGTGGCGGAGGCCACCCAGATGCCCGTGCACGTCGCGGACGATCCGCTGACCTGCGTGGCCCGCGGCACGGGTGTCGTGCTGCAGCAGCTCACCAGGCCGTCGATGGAGCGCGTGCTCGTCGCGGACACGTACAGCAGGCCCCTGCGCTGATCCATCCCGCGTCGGCCGGTGACCTGGCCGGCGTCCCGGAGCCCGCGCCATGACGACGACCATCTCCACGAAGCAGGCCCGCCGGCGTGGCCTCGTGTTCGCCATCCTGGTGGCGATCACGTTCCTCCTGATGGCGTTCTCGTCCAACCCGGCCGTGATGGAGCTGCAGCGTGGCCTGCAGTTCGCGCTGACGCCCATCCAGGACACGATCTCCTCGGTCGCGCAGAACGCCTCCGACATCGCCGGGGCGCTGGGCGAGATCGACCAGCTCCGGACGGAGAACGCCCGCCTGGCCGAGGAGAACGAGCGCCTCACCAACGAGAACACGCGCCTCGAGGCGCTGAAGGCCGAGAACGACCAGCTGACCGCGCTGCTCCAGCTGCAGGGCGACTTCGACCACGTGACCGTGGCGGTGCGGGTCATCGGGCGCGAGATGCTGGAGACGCGCCGGATCGTGACGATCGACAAGGGGACCGATGTCGGCCTCGCGATGGGCGACGTGGTGGTGGTCCAGGGCGGCGCGCTGGCCGGGCGGATCACGGACATCGGGTCCAACTTCGCCAAGGTCACGCTCATCTCCGATGCCTCGTCCACCGTGGTGGGCCAGCTGGCGGTCTCCGGGGAGACGGGCGACATCGTGGGCCAGGCCGGCTCCGTGCTGGTGATGCGCAACATCGCCGCGGCCGTGGAGATCGCGATCGACGAGGAGGTCTTCACCGCGGGCATCGAGGTGGCGGGCGGCATCCGCTCCCCGTTCCCCAAGGGCCTGGTCGTTGGGAGCGTGGTGGACGTGGAGCGCGATGCGAACGCGGTGGTCCAGACCGCGTACCTGGCGCCGGCCGCGAACCTGGATTCGTTCGAGGTGGCGCTGGTGATCACGGACTACGACGGAGGGCTGCCCGCGCCCGACGAGCAGGCCGTCCCGTGCGGCACGGACGGAACGGTGCCCGACGGCGAGGTGCCCTGCTACACGCCGGCACCCACGGCCAGCCCCACGCCGCGCCCGAAGCCCTCCGCGAGCTCTCCCGCCGCGACGCCGTAGCCCGCGCTGCCCGCCGGCCGTCTCCCCGCCGCGCGGTGGTTGCGCTTGGCCGTGACGCCGGGGTCCGCTAGAGCCGCGGGGGTCGCCGGTCCAGGAGGGGCTGTACCGCCGCAAGGAAGGTCGCCGCCCGGTGGTCGAACGAGTGGCGCGCATGGACCGCGGTTCTCGCCCGTGCCGCCAGCGCCGCTCGCTCCTCCGGCCGGCCCAGGTAGTGGTCCACCAGCGCCCGCAGCTCCTCCCCGGAGCCGAAGACCGGGATGCCGCCGTCGAACTCCTCCTCGATTCCGGGGATGGCGTCCGAGATGGCGAACCCGCCTGCCGCCGCAACGTCGTACAGGCGGTTCGAGATGAAGCCCTCGGCGGCCATGTCCGGCCAGGTGTCATTGAGCACGATGTCCGCGGCCCCGTAGTACGAGGCGAGATCCTCGTTGCGGACGTGCTCGCCCCGGTGGACGCCCCGCCGGAGCGAGCCCTTGGGGTACCCGGTCCCGTACACGGAGAGGTCGTACCCGGCGCTGTCCAGCTCGGCCACCACCGTTCGGCGGACACCCCGGGAGTTGGCGATGAAGAGCAGACGGTGCCGCGGTCCACCGGCCCTGGGCTGCATGCGGCGGGTGTCGGTGGCCTGGTGCAGCGGGATGGCCGGCACGCCGCGCGCCCGCAGTCGCTCGGCGAAGCCGTCGGAGGCGGCAAAGACCACGTCCTGCGGGCCAACCAGTGCGTCGTCCACCTTCTCAGGGTGGCTCACCACCCAGAGCGCGTTCACCTGGCCGCTGCGCGGGCGGCGAGGCGTGATGCCGAACACCTGGACGGCCACGTCCGCGCGCTCCGCCCCCCAGGCCTCCCAGTCGTCCCGGAGCCGGAGGCGGGCAACCATGCCCTGCCGGTGCAGCGCCCCCTGGAAGGCGCGCCCGAAGTGGTAGTCCCCCCACTGGGGGGCCTTGGGCCAGGAACGGGGCTCGATCGCGATCTCCACGTGGCGGGCGCCGGCCCAGTCGCCCAGCATGGCCTGGATCTCGCGCGCTCTGCGCGCATACGTGTGGCGCTCCAGCGTGAGATCCGTGAGCCTGCGCTGGAGCTCGGCGCGACCTCCCGGGTCGTCCAGCCAGCGCGCCACCAGTGCCAACCGCTCGTCCTCGCCCTCCGCGGCGGGCAGGAGGCCATCGAAGAGCTCGTCCGCGCCGGCCACGTTGTCGGTCACCACGAGGGCACCGGAGGCGAGCGCGTCGAAGACACGGGAGTTGACCGCACCGTACGGCATGGTGGGTCCCGCCGTGTCGTCCAGCACGATGGTCGTGGAGGCATAGACGTCCGGCAGGTCGTCGTAGGCAGCCGAGCCACGTGCGATTCCAGCCATCTCCGGCACCGCGTCCCATCCCCGCCCGTACACGGACACGGCCCGCCCGGCGTCGCGGAGCCGCGGCAGCAGGTGCTCCACGCCGCGCGCCTGTCCCCACCGGTTGGTGGTGGTGGTCACGTCAACCACGCGATCCGCCTGTCGGTTCCCGTGTCCGAAGCGGTCCGGGTTGGTCGCCAGCGGCAGCAGACGCGCCACGTGGACGCTGCGCTGGTCGATCAGCTCCTTGGAGCGGCTGCTTGACGCGAGGACCAGGTCGTAGTCGTCAAACCAGTCGTGACCCAGCCACCGGTCCGTCCAGTTCCGGACCCACGCCACCGTCACGATGCCCGCGGGAATGCGCCGGACATCGAAGGCGTCCAGCAGCGAGATGATCACGTCGATGGTGGGATCCGGCCGGTACCAGTGATCCTGCCAGCGCTCCAGGTAGGAGATCCGCCAGCCCAGGCCCTCAAGCGCGGTGCCCAGCTCGCGCGCCGTGTAGTAGTCGCCCCAGCCCGCGGAAGCGTCGTCCCTGGTCAGCGTGATGCCCACGTGCAGCGCGGTGGTGGACCACCGGCGACCATTGGCGAGCCGGTCCAGGAAGACCTCGCGGTAGAGGCGCGGCCCCCACAGGTCGTGGAAGTGCCGCCAGTTCGCCAGCTGGCGTGCCGCCCGGGCCGGCCCGTGCTCGGCTGCCTGGGTGGCGGACTCGTGGTGCCACCAGGTGGCCTGCGGCTCGTACCAGGTGACCTGGCCCTGCGAGCGAAGACGCACGCACAGGTCCACGTCCTCCGCGCCGTAGTTGTAGCCGGTCTCGAACCCGCCCACGGCGTCGTAGGAGGTTCGCCGGACGAGGAGGCAGGCCGCAGTCACGCCGGGCACGGTGGTCGCGGTGGAGGCCGCTGGGCCAAGCGGGTCCTCGCCGCCACCCAGGTTGCGCGCCACCAGGCGTCCAGCATCCATCCGGAAGTCGATGCCACGGTGCTGGAGGGAGAGATCCACGTGACTGTGGAGCGGGCCGCGCCTGGGGCCGTCGCGCCGGGGGTAGATGAGCCGGGCGCCAACCGCCGCCGTGCTGGCATCCGAGAGCAGGCGGTCCACCATGTGGCCCAGCACGTGCACGCCGGCAGGCTCGATGTCGTTGTTGAGCAGCAGCAGCAGCTCGCCGGACGACGCCGCCACGCCCTGGTTGTTGGCGACGGAGAAGCTCGCGTTCTCCTGGTTGCGCACGAGCCGCACGGGGAAGCGGGCATCCAGGCCCTCGAGGTAGGCGAGGGTCCCGTCCGTGGACGCGTTGTCCACGACGACCAGCTCAAGGTCCCGGTAGGCCAGCCGCTCCAAGGCGGGCAGCAGGCGCTGGAGATGGCCAAGGCCGTTGCGAGTGGGGATGACGATGCTGACCACGGGGCCGCCGGTCCGCTCCGACGCGGTGAGCACGCCCGCGAGACGCTCTCGCATCTCCCGCTCCTGCTCCGCGGTGGCACGGAGGACCTTGGTGGGCTGTGGACGTCGTCCCAGGATCGCTCCACCTGCGAGCCGCAGGCCCTGGAGGCCCACGCGGCCGATGCGTCGGACGATGCGGTAGCCAAACCTCGCCACGCGCAGTACGGGGTGGCGAGGGGCGATCGCCGGCTGGGCGATGGCGCCGCGACGCTGCAGGACAGGGCCGGTCTCCACCTCCCGCGTCGTCCGATCGCTGGACTCGTCGCTCACTCCGGGCTCTCCACGCTTGGCGATCGGCGGGCGCAGGGCGTCCTCTGGACATCCGATCGCGGGGTGCCCAGAGTGTACCGACGGTGCGGGTGCGGCTAGCCGGTCCTCATCGCCCGGGTCTGCCCGGCTGGGCTCCCGGCCAGGCGGCCCGCCCGCTCCAGGGCCAGGGAGGCCGCGGCATGCGGCCAGGCAACCAGGAGACCAAGGGTGGTCCGGAGCACCCGCCCCGAGCCCCCGTCCGCGAGCAGCGCCACGCCCGGGTTGCGCAGGATCCACGAAGCCGGCAGGCCCCGCCGGCCGGCGTCCCTCGCGGGGCGCGACGCCGCCAGCAGGTCCGCGAACGCCGGCCGCGCATCCACGGGCAGCCGGTTCCACAGGCCGATGCCCGGTCGCACGAGCCGGTCGCCCACCGCGCGCGTGTCCGCCACCACGTCCGGCGGAAGCGCCCGAAGGAACGCGGCGAGCGCCGTCACGATCTGCCGGCACTCCGGGTCACGCCGGACCAGGGCGGCTGTGAACATGCCCGCCACATCGGCCCGGACGACGCGCTCCAGGTAGAACACGTCCAGCGCATGCCGCGCCGCCGGCGGCAGGCCCGCCGCCTGGGCCGCATCGGCCAGCGCAGCCGCCACCTCGCGCCAGCCCTTCTCCGCCATCGAGATTCCGGCAACCGCGAGCCGGGCAGACCGCTGGCGTTCCGCGGTGATCGTGGAGAACTCGTTGCCGGGGCTGGGCCTGCGGTACTCGTACACATCGTCCGCGATCACAAGCACATCGCCGCCGGCGCGGATCGTTGCCCGGCAGACCCAGGGCCCGTCGCCCATCATCCGGCCCTCGAACCGGAGACCCTCCGCCAGGGAGCGGTGATACAGCTTTCCGGGCGGCCCCTGGTTGTTGAGCAGCCCGGGGTGGGTCAGGACGGACTTGCGCCCGGGCGCCCGCAGGTGCGGGTGCAGGTGCGCCCCCACGCGCCAGCGGGACCTGCCATCCGTTGCCACCTGCTGTCCGCGGACCATGCGGACGCCGGGGAGCCGGGACCCCGCGACCAGTGCCTCCAGCCCTCCGGGCAGCATGCGGTCATCCGCGTCCACGAAGGCCAGCCATTCGCCGCGCGCCTCGTCCAGCGCCCGATTGCGCGCCGCCGAGACGCCCGCGTTCTGCGCCTGCACCAGCAGCCGGACGCGCGGATCGCCCGCGGCCAGCTCGGCCACGACCTCGGACGTCGCATCCGTGGATCCGTCGTCCACCACGAGACACTCGAGATCAACACGGGCGTCCAAGACAGAGGCCACGGCAACGCGGATGGACCCGACGGCGTTGTACGCCGCGATGATGACCGAGAGATACGGTGAGTCGCCCGCCGGAGTCATGCCTGGTCTGCTGCCGCCGTATCTCCCACCGGGGCGTCGTTGGGCCGGTATGGCCAGCCGTGTGCCAGGATCCTCCCGGCGAGCCGCGCATGCCGTGCATCGAACGCCGCCCGGTCCGCCTCCGGCA
>CAIYZX010000690.1 GCA_903930745.1 uncultured Chloroflexota bacterium
CGCCGTACCTGGCGTGGATCGCGGCCACCGCGTTCGCGCGCTCCTCGCCGTCCAGCGGGACCGCCACGCACTCGCGGTAGCCGGAACCCACCTGGACGCGGCAGCGCGGGTTCGCCAGGAGGTTCTTCGGCCAGTGGGAGTCCGCCCGGCCGGCCCCCACCCAGATCCGGTCACCCGGGCCCTGCGCCCAGCCAACGGGCGTTCGGATCTGGCGCCCGCTCACTCGGCCCACGGTCTCGATCATCGCCATCCGCCCGGACGAGGCCATCCGCTCGCCCATCACGCGGTTGAGCGTCTGCAGCATGCTCACGCGAACACCTCCTGTTGCCAGAGGTACGCGCGAGGATCGCGCGCGGATGGGTGCGCCCGCCCGGAGCGGACGGGGGGCGGGGCGGGGCGCGCAACCGGCATGCACCAACCGGCCCGGACGGGGCATCCTGCACGTGACACGCCGTGACACCGCCCACGGCCGCCCCGGATGCACAGGCAGTGGCACGGGCCCAGCGCCCAGCGCCCTTTCCCGCGCCGGGGGTCCCGCGCCGGATCGTCCGGCGTGCCACCCGCGGCTATGGCCCATCGCCGGCTCCGAGGTTGTCATGCACGAGAGCGCCTTCTGGTCCACCCCCGTCCTGCAGAGCGTCCTGCCCGTGGTCGCCGCGTCGCGCCATGTCCGCATGGACCAGGCCGCCATCGAACGGGTGGCCAGGTGGATGGCGGCCGAAGAGGTGGGCTATCCGTCCGGTGGTCTGCAGATCGACACCAAGGGTGACGACGACCTGCTGACCGACTACCAGATGTTCACGAACTCGATCAACTTCGCGTTCACGGACTTCACCAGCAGCGTGAAGTTCGAGGGCTTCCGCGAGGGCCGCTGGTGGAGCGACAGCGAGGGCATGATCGCCTGCACGCTGAACGCGCTGGACGCGGGCATCCCGATCTTCGACGGCTCCTGGATGGCCAACTGCACCGTGGCGGACCTCGAGGAGGTCTTCAAGGGCAACATCCGGATGCCGATGCTCGAGGAGCGCGTGGAGATCTTCCACGGCGTGGGCGAGGTGCTGGCGGAGCGCTACCAGGGCCGCTGGCGCAACTGGCTCGCGAGCTGCGCGCCCACGCTGTACGCCAACGGCGATGGCCTGCTGGAGCGCCTCCACGCGGAGTTCCCGCGCTACCGCGACGTGAGCCCGTACGACGGCAACGAGGTCCAGCTCTACAAGCTCGGCCAGCTCGCCCTCTGGGGCCTCCACCACATGCACAAGGGCACCGGCCGCTTCGCGCTGCAGGACCTGGGCAACGTGACCGCGTTCGCGGACTACATCGTCCCCGTGGCGCTCGAGGCGATGGAGATCACCGAGTACACGCCCGAGCTGCGCCGGCGCATCGAGGCGGGCGACGAGATCCTCCGCGACTCCGCCGAGGAGGTGGAGATCCGCGCCCACACGCTCTACGCCACCGCGGCGCTGACCGAGGCCATCAACCACCATCGCCCCGCGGACCGCCAGCTGGTGATCCCGCAGGTGGACTGGCGGCTCTGGAGCCACTACCACGCCACGCACTACCCGCACCATCTCACCCGCACGGTGATGTACTAGACCATCGTCCCCCTGCCAATCGGAGCCCCGTCACGATGAAGATCTACCTCGCCGGCCCCCTCTTCACCACGCCCGAGCGCGAGTGGAACGCGGCCTTCACCAGGCTCCTCGAGGCGGGGGGCCACGAGGTCTTCCTGCCCCAGGCGCACGAGGCGCCGGAACCCACCGGACCCGCGATCTTCAAGAAGGACCTGGAGGGCCTGGACTGGGCCGAAGGCGTCGTCGCGATCATGGACGGCCCGGACCCGGACTCCGGCACGTGCTGGGAGTGCGGCTACGCCTACGCCCGGAACAAGCCCGTGGTCCTGCTCCGGACGGACTTCCGGCGCCCGGGCGATGTGCGGTCCATCCCGTACAACGCGATGCTGATCGGCGCGGCCGACGCCCACATCGAGCTCCCGCTGGGCCCGCTCGATGCCTGTGCCGCGGCCGTGCTGGATGCGCTGCAGAAGCTCGACGGGAAGGCGCTCCACCACGACGAGCGGTTCGAGCACCACTGATGCCTGACGGGGCCGGCGGGCAGGACGCGCCCCTGCCCCCGCACGTCGCCGCGAACCGCGAGGCCTGGGATCGCTGGGCCGGCGATTTCGTTGGCGCGGGCGAGCGCTCCTGGGCCCAGCAGCCCGGGACGGAGGACTGGGGCGTCTTCGGGATCCCGGAATCGCAGCTGGGGATGCTGGACCTGGACCTTGCCGGTCTCGATGCCATCGAGCTTGGCTGCGGCACCGCCTACGTCTCCGCGTGGATGACCAGGCGGGGCGCGCGCGTTGTGGGGATCGACAACTCGCCGGCCCAGCTGGAGACCGCGCGGCGCCTCCAGGCCCAGCACGGCCTCTCGTTCCCCCTGCACCTCGGCAACGCGGAGGCGGTCCCCTACCCGGACGCGTCGTTCGACTTCGCCATCTCCGAATATGGAGCCGTCCTCTGGGCCGATCCCGAGGTCTGGATCCCCGAGGCGGCCCGCCTGTTGCGCCCCGGCGGCCGGCTCCACGTCCTGACCAACTCGCACATCTCCTACCTGGCGACGCCGGACCTGCCCGATGCGCCCGCGTCCCTGCAGCTCCACCGCCCCTACTTCGGGACGCGGCGGATCGTCTGGGACGGCGACACGGCCGTGGAGTTCCACCCGACGCACGGCGACTGGATCCGCCTCTTCCGCGACGCGGGCTTCGAGATCCTGGAGCTGCTGGAGCCGCAGGTCCCCGAGGGCGCGACCACCACCTGGACCCTCGCCTCCTACGAGTGGGCCCGCCAGTGGCCGATCGAGGAGATCTGGAAGGTCCGCAAGCGCCCCTGAGGCGC
>CAIYZX010000691.1 GCA_903930745.1 uncultured Chloroflexota bacterium
CCGCCTGCGGACGAGCCAGGGGAAGCGGAAGGAGGGACCGCCAGCGGCCTGACCACGGACCCGATCGAAGGTCACATCAACGGTCGGAGGTGGGGCCATTTCTGATGATCACAGTGGGGCCACTTGACGTGATCATTCCCACGTCGGTCATCGTCCTGTGAGACCGGCAGGGAACACGGGTAAGGAGTGGCGTCTCAGGATTGGTTGGACACCGTGAAAGGCATACCCTGAGCACCTCGGTGACCGCCTGGGAGAAGTCATGGGCCGCAAGCCGTTCCGCACGCCGGACGAGAAGGTTGCCATCGTGATCTCGGTCCTCAAGGGCGAGACCACGCAGACCGACGTGGCCCGCCGGCTGGGCATGAGCCAGACGACGATCGCCAAGTGGCAGAAGCAGTTCCTCGAGGGCGGCCGGGAGGGTCTCGCCCGCGGCGACAACGCCACGTCGGAGGCGACACGGCGCGAGGAGGAGCTGGCCGACAGGGTCGAGGAGCTCACCGGCGCCCTCGGCGAGGCCTACGCGGAACTCCGCGTGTGGCGAAGAAAGGGGGCGCTCTACCCGCGTTCGCAGAGCTCGAGCAGATAAGGTCCGAGGAGCGGTTCCCGGTCCGCCGGTTCTGCGCCCGCCTGGGGATCCCGGTCTCGACCTGGTACCACTGGCGGGCCGCGGACGGGCAGGGGCGCCTCCTCCGCCAGCGCCGCTCGCCGGTCGTGGACGCGATCGAGGAGCCCGCCGCAGCCCAGGCGCACCGCTGGTCAGCATGGGGCCACCAGAAGATCACCGGCGATGCTGCGCGCCGACGGCTGGGACGTGTCCCGCAGCTCGGTCGCCCGGGCGCTCGCGCGACGCAAGCTCCTGCTGCCCGCGCGCTACCAGCGCGAGCGGCGCCAGCTCGCAGCGGAGCGGCGCGCCGCGTTCGTGGACCCGCCGGTGCGGCGCAACCGCGTGTGGCAGCTCGACTTCAGCGAGTTCGAGACGGCCGCGGGCGGCACCTGGCGCATCGGCGGCATCGTCGACTACGCCACCAAGGTCTGCCTCGCGGCGTCCATCACCGCCACGACCACCTCGCGCGACGCCTGCGGCGCGGTCGCCGCCGCCATCGGGGAGGCCGAGCGGCTCCTGGGCGGCCGGCTCGAGGACGACTGCATCGACGCGTCCACGGGCGAGCTCGTGCCGGTCGTCATCGTCACCGACATTCAATCTTGGTGTGCCCCGATCGCACGCGATCCGGCCGGACCGTGGAACGATGCCGGGGCCCGGCTTTCCGCAGCATCGAGTTCGGCGGGTTCATCCGGGCGCGGCCGTTCCTGCGCCACGTCCGCACCCGCCACCACGCGCCGGAGACCAACGGCGTCGTCGAGCGCTTCTTCGGCACCCTCAAGTACGAGCACCTGTACCCCCACGAGATCCGCGACGTCGTCGAGCTCGCGGCCGAGATCGACGCCTTCCGGGCCGTCTACAACGGCATCCGCCCGCACGAGTCGCTCGACTTCGCGACGCCCCTCAGCCTGCACCTGGCAGACCCCCCAGCCACACCTATCCGAGCCTGAAAGTGTCCAACCGACTTGACACGGGACACGTCAACCGCACTCTTCTGACCGGCCATCAACTATGGCAATCGGGCGCCCGACACCAGGCATACGCTTGCGGGTGACGTCCCTTCGAAGGAGATCGATGTGACCGCGCCCGACGCCGAGGCCCGCCGGCTCAGCCTGCTGGACCGCTACCTCACCGCGTGGATCTTCGGCGCCATGGCCGCGGGCATCCTGCTGGGCTGGCTGGTCCCGGGTGTGGTCCCCTGGCTGCAGGGCATGTCCGTGGGCACCACGTCCATCCCCATCGCCGCGGGGCTGATCCTCATGATGTACCCGCCGCTGGCGAAGGTCCGCTACGAGGAGATCGGCCGGGTCTTCCGCGACGTCCGCGTCCTGGCGCTCTCGCTGGTCCAGAACTGGGTCATCGGCCCCGTGCTCATGTTCGGCCTCGCCATCGTCTTCCTGCGCGACCAGCCGGAGTACATGGCCGGGCTGATCCTCATCGGGCTTGCCCGGTGCATCGCCATGGTCATCGTCTGGAACGACCTGGCCCGTGGTGACCCCGAGTACTGCGCCGGTCTCGTCGCCTTCAACTCCATCTTCCAGGTGCTCTTCTACTCGGTCTTCGCGTTCGTCTTCATCACGGTGCTGCCGCCGTTCTTCGGGCTCCAGGGCACCGTGGTGGCCATCACCGTCCCGCAGATCGCCCAGAGCGTCTTCATCTACCTGGGCATCCCGTTCATCGCCGGCTTCCTCACGCGGCGGATCCTCGTCGCGCGGCGCGGGCGCGCCTGGTACGAGGAGCGCTTCGTGCCCCGGATCAGCCCCATCACGCTCGTGGCGCTGCTGTTCACCATCGTGGTGATGTTCAGCCTCAAGGGCGAGGAGCTGGTGGCACTGCCGATGGACGTGGTGCGGATCGCGATCCCGCTGCTCGTCTACTTCGTGATGATGTTCCTCGTCACCTTCGCGATGGGCGTCCGGGCACGGGCCACGTACGGGCAGACGGTGTCGCTGGCGTTCACCGCGGCGTCCAACAACTTCGAGCTGGCGATCGCGGTGGCGGTGGCCACGTTCGGGATCTCCAGCGGGGCGGCGTTCGCGGCGGTCATCGGGCCCCTCGTGGAGGTGCCCGTGATGATCGCCCTGGTCAACGTGGCGTTCCGCCTGGGCCGGCGCTGGTACCCCCGCGAACTGCAGGTCATCGAGGCCGCCTAGCCCCGAAGCGGCCTGGCGGCGGCTGATCCACTACGCTTCAGCGTCCCAGCGTCCCAGCGTCCCAGCGTCCCGCTCCAGTCCCGAGGTGACCGCCATGTCAGAGAACCCTGGATCCAGCCCCCGTCCGCCGCTCCCGCCGTTTGACGAGGCGGGTGCCCGCCAGAAGGTGCGGATGGCCGAGGCGGCCTGGAACAGCCGGGATCCGGAGCGCGTTGCCGCGGCGTACAGCCCGGACTCCGAGTGGCGCAACCGCGACGAGTTCGTGCGCGGCCGTGACGAGATCGTGGCGTTCCTGCGGCGCAAATGGGCGCGCGAGCAGGACTACGCCCTGCGCAACGATCTCTGGACGTTCGCGGGCAACCGCATCGCCGTCCGGTTCCAGTACGAGTGGCACGATGAGGCCGGCCAGTGGTGGCGCTCGTACGGCAACGAGAACTGGGAGTTCGACGAGCTGGGCTACATGCGCCGGCGCGAGGCGAGCATCAACGACGCGGCGATCCGCGAGGACGAGCGCCGGATCTTCGGCCCGCGCGCAGACGGCGACGACGCGGGCATCCCGCTCCGCTAGCGAGCCTCGCCCGGCCCGGGTGGGGTCCGGCCGAACCGACGCGGCGCCTACGCGCCCGGCGTGAACCGGACCGGCAGGTTCCACCAGACGTACATGTTGGGCGAGGACGGGTAGAAGACCGGGTCACCGGCCAGCTCGTACTCGCCCAGCACCGGCAGCACCTCCTGCAGGACCACCTTGGTCTCCAGGCGCGCGAGAGGCGCGCCCAGGCACCCGTGGATCCCCTCGCCGAAGCCCACGTTGCGCACGATCCCGCGATCAAGATCGAAGCGGTCCGGGTTCTCGAACTGGCGATCGTCGCGGTTGGCTGCGCCGGTGACCGCCACCACGCGGCTGCGGGCCGGGATGGTCACGCCGTGGACGGTCACGTCCCGCATGACCGTGCGCGCGGTGAGCTGGAGCGGCGTGATCATGCGCACCGCCTCCTCCACCGCCACGGGGATCAGGGACGGGTCCGCGAGGAGCCGCCGGCGCTGGTCCGGGTTCTCCGCGAGGAGCTTGATGGTGGTGCCGATGAGACCCGCGGTGGATTCCACGCCGCCCAGGAAGAGGACCATCATCAGGCCCATCACCTCGGCGGCCGGGACGATGTGCTCGTCCGTGAACGGCACGCCGTTGATCTTGGCGTGGACGATCGTGCTCAGCACGTCGTTCCGCGGGTTCGTCCGGCGGTCCTGCAGGAGCCGGATGAAGTAGTCACGGACGTTCTTGTCAGCGTCGATGGCCTCCGGGGTGAACTCCGGGGTGCCCGGGACGCGGCCCTTGAGCCCGTGGACCCACGTCTCCAGCTGGTCGCGGTCCGCCTGGTCCTCCTTCGGCAGCCCCATGAGGCTGAAGAAGACGTCGAACGGGGTGGGCCAGGCGATCTCCTGGGCGATGTCCACGGTGCCGCGGCTGCGCCACGTGTCCATGTGGGAGCGGACCACGGCGCGGACGGCGTCCTCGTGGGCGCCCACCTTCCGCGGCAGGAACCACGGCTGGACGATCGCCCGGATCTCGTCGTGGCGCGGGTTGTCGATGTTGGGGAGCGACCCGCCGCTGGCCATCTGCTCGCCGAACGTGTTGTCGATGTCCATCCCCTCGAACGACCGGTACAGGTCCGGGTCAAGGAGGACGGTCCGCACGTCGTCGAAGCGGGTCAGCGCGTACCAGCCCCAGCGCTCGCTGTGGTAGACCGGGCGCTCGTCGCGCATCCAACGGTAGATCTCGAACGGCCGGTTCGTGTAGAAGTCCGGCGCGAACGGGTTGTACTCGTAGCGGTCCGTGGCGGCGTCAGCGGGGGCGGTCATCGGGAGAACGAACCTCCTTCGGGGAGAGGGTTGGGACGCAGGTTGTCGCGGTGGCCGAGGAGGATCAGCCCTCGCCCAGCTCGCCGGCCCGGAACGCCTCGAGGTAGTCCATGGCGAACATGTCCACGCCGTTGAGGACGTCCGCGGCCATCTGGAACGGCTTGCCGCCGCGGTCCATGTCGCGGACCGCGTTCACGCGGAGCGTGACCGGGTCGATGATCCCGGAGTCCACGCCGTTGTCCATGCCCAGGGCCACGAAGACGTCGTTGATGAGCTTGCGGTTGGGCAGGCCGAACGAGACGTTGGAGAGGCCGCCGGTGAGCCGGACGTCCGGCCCGTGCTGGTCGCGGAACTGGCGGGCGGCGTTGAGGAAGTTGGCGCCGTTGTTGGAGTCCACGCCCACCGGGAGGACCAGCAGGTCCACGTGGCAGTCCGAGGGGGCGATGCCGCGCTCGCGGGCCGCCGCGTAGATCTCGGACCCGTTGCGGACCTTGCCCGCGACGTCCGCCGGGAGGGAGCCCTTGCCGGCGGCCGAGAGGACCACCGCGGCCTTGTTGGCGGCGGCGAGGTCCAGGGCGTCCGGGCGCTCCGCGGAGGCGGAGTTGAGGAGCAGCGAGCCGCAGGGGGCGGTGGCGGCACGGAAGCCCGCGGCCAGGACGTCCACGGACGAGGAGTCCAGGGAGATCGGCACGGCCAGCGTGGGCTCCAGCAGCTTCACCAGCCACTCCATGGCCGCGATGCGGATCCCCTCGTCGGGGTCCATCTCGTCCACGTTCACGTCGATGTAG
>CAIYZX010000692.1 GCA_903930745.1 uncultured Chloroflexota bacterium
CGACGACGCGGAGGTCCTCGTCCTGGTCCTGGAGGGCACGGCGTCCGTCCGGGCGGGCTCGCTCGTCGCGGATGCCGTGGGCACCCGGACATCCGTCTTCGAGGCGGCGCCCGCGGGCGTGGTCCTCGTGGCGCCGGGGGAGGCCGTGGCGGTGGAGGCCCGGACGCCGGTCCTGCTCGCCCTGGCATCGGCGCCCGGCGGCGACGTGCGCAGGACCGCGGTGGTGGACCCGGCGTCCATCCTCGTGGAGACGCGGGGCAATGGGCCCGCCACGCGCACGGTCAAGAACCTGCTGCCGCCGTCCGCGGAGGCGGGCCGCCTGATCGCCGTGGAGGCGTACACGCCCGGCGGCAACTGGTCCTCGTACCCGCCGCACAAGCACGACACGGCCAACCCGCCCTACGAGTCCCAGCTCGAGGAGCTGTACCTCTACCGCTTCGAGCGCCCGTCCGGGTTCGCGGTCCAGCGCGTCTACACCGAGGACCGGAGCCTGGACGAGACGATCACGGCCCGGGACCTGGACCTCGTCCTCGTCCCGCGGGGCTACCACGTGGTGGGCGCGGCAGCGGGCTACGACACCTGGTACCTGAACGTGATGGCGGGCCCGGAGCGGGTCTGGCGGTTCACCGTGGACCCTGCCCACGCCTGGCTGATGGACTGGGATCCCACGAGGCCCCGGGCCGTCGCGGAGGAGCGCCCATGACCCTGCTGCTGCGCGGTGTCGCGGAGACCGGCACCGAGCTCTGGAACGACGGGGCGGGCCCGGACGACCTGGCCTACGCCATCGAGAACGGCGCGACCGGAGCCACGTCCAACCCGCCCATCGTGCTTGGCGTCGTCCGGGCGGAGCGGGAGCTCTGGCACCGGCGTGCCCGCGAGCTCGCGGCCGCGGACCCCTCGCTGGCGGAGGACGCCATCGCCTGGCGCCTGGGCCTGGAGATCGCCCGGCGCGGGGCCGGCATCCTCGCGCCGGTGCACCGGCGGACGTTCGGGCGACAGGGCCGCCTCTCCGCCCAGGTTGACCCGCGGCGCTCGCGGGACATGTCCGGCATGTTCGCGCAGGCGCGCGAGATCGCCGCCCTTGCCCCCAACCTCCAGGTGAAGATCCCGGTGAACCCAGCGGGCCTCGCCGTGATGGAGGCGGCAGTGGCCGAGGGGATCGAGATCAACGCCACCGCGAGCTTCACGGTGGCGGGCGCCATCGCCGTGGGCGAGGCCGTGGAGCGCGGCCTGGCGAGGCGGGCGGAGGCGGGCCTCCCCGTGGACCTGCACCCGGTCTGCACGCTCATGGTGGGCCGCCTGGACGACTGGGTGAAGGCCGCCGCGGAGCGCGACGACGTGCTCCTCGCCCCGGGCGTGGCCGAGTGGGCGGGCGTGGCCGTGGCCAAGCGGGCCAACGAGATCTACCGCGAGCGCGGGTACCGGACGCGTCTCCTCGTGGGTGCCTTCCGCCACCACCTGCCGTGGAGCCAGCTCCTGGGCGGTGACCTGCTCCTGACCATCCCGCCGGCCTGGCAGCGCTCGCTCAACGCGTCCGGCCTGGCCGTTGCACGGCGGCTGGACGAGCCGGTGGACCCCGCCGTGATCACCGAGCTGACCGAGCGATCCCCGGAGTTCCGCCTTGCGTACGAGCCGGACGGGCTGGCCGTTTCGGACCTCGAGACGTACGGCGCCTACCGCCGGACCATGCGCCAGTTCCTCACCGCGTTCGCGGATCTCCAGGCGGAGGTTCGCGACGCACTCATCCCGGACCCGGACAGGCGGCCAGCCGTGGCCGCGAAGGAGACCACCAGGTGATCCGTGTCGCCAACGCGCCCTGCTCGTGGGGCGTGATCGAGAACGTGGAGGGCGAGACCGGCGGCTGGCGCCAGGTGCTCGACGAGATGGCCGAGACGGGCTACGCCGGCACGGAGCTGGGTGACTGGGGCTTCATGCCCACGGATCCCGTGGCCCTCCGCGCGGAGCTGGACGCCCGGGGCCTCCAGATGCTGGCGTCATTCGCCACGCCCTGGTTCCAGGACCCCGCCCGCCACGCGCAGGGCGAGGAGGATGCGGTCAGGATCGGCCGGCTGCTGGCGGCGGTGGGCGGGCCCCAGACGATGATCGTGCTGGGGAACGACCCGTACGGCAACCCGGTCCGCGGCGAGAACGCCGGGCGGATC